>JAAZLY010000148.1 GCA_012799115.1 Bacillota bacterium | reverse complement strand
CCCGACGTGTCCACGTTGTGCACGGGCATTGCGGCGAGCATGGGAGCGTTTTTGCTGGCAGCTGGTACCAAGGGGAAGCGATTTGCACTTCCCAACTCTCGTATCATGATTCACCAGCCGCTTGGAGGAGCCCAGGGGCAAGCAAGCCAAATTGAAATCCAGGCTAAAGAAATCTTGTTCCTGAAGAACCAGGCTAATCGAATCTTGCAGAAGCATACCGGTCAGCCCTTAGAGAGAATTGAGCAGGATACAGATCGGGATTATTACATGTCATCTGAAGCTGCTGTGGAGTATGGGTTGATTGATGGAGTGCTCACCAAGAAGCAAGCGGAGGGCACAGAAGGTGGTCAATAGTAAGTGACCAGTGAAGTGGGGTGATTAGATGTTCAAATTTGGCGATGAAAAAGGGCAATTGAAGTGTTCTTTTTGCGGGAAGATGCAGGAGCAGGTAAAGAAGCTCATCGCCGGACCCGGTGTATACATTTGTGATGAATGTATCGAACTCTGTAACGAGATCATCGAAGAAGAGTTTACCGAAGAACACGATATTGAACTCGATAGCGTTCCCAAGCCAAAGGAAATCAGGGAAGCTCTGGATGAATACGTAATTGGTCAGGACGAAGCCAAGAAAGCGTTAGCGGTGGCTGTCTACAACCATTACAAACGTATCAATAGCAACGAAAAGTCTGATGATGTTGAGCTACAGAAAAGTAATATTCTTATGCTTGGCCCCACAGGAAGCGGTAAGACGTTTTTGGCCCAGACTTTGGCGCGAATTCTCAATGTACCCTTTGCTATAGCTGATGCTACCAGTCTCACTGAGGCTGGATATGTTGGAGAAGACGTGGAGAACATTCTCCTGAAGTTGATTCAGGCAGCCGACTATGACGTGGAACGGGCTGAGATGGGTATCATCTATGTCGACGAGATCGACAAGATTGCCCGTAAGTCTGAAAATCCATCCATCACCAGAGATGTGTCAGGTGAAGGAGTCCAGCAGGCACTCCTGAAGATTCTGGAAGGAACTGTGGCGAGTGTTCCCCCTCAAGGAGGGCGTAAACACCCACACCAAGAGTTCATCCAGATTGATACCACGAACATCTTGTTCATCTGTGGTGGTGCCTTTGATGGTCTAGAGAAGATCATTGAACGGAGAATCGGCCACAAGACGATTGGCTTTGGCGCTGAAATCATGACCCGTGAGGAAAAGAAGATCGGTGATATCCTTCGCCAGGCGATGCCTGAAGACTTACTGCGTTATGGTTTGATTCCGGAGTTTATCGGACGCGTACCAGTTGTCTGCACCCTGGATGCTCTAGATGAAGAGGCCTTGGTACAGATTCTCACAGAACCCAAGAATGCTCTTGTCAAGCAGTTCCAGAAGCTGTTGCACATGGATGGAGTAGTACTGGAGTTTGAACCTGAAGCACTCCGCCTGATTGCATCCAAAGCGTTGGAACAGAAAACCGGCGCCCGGGGATTGCGGAGCGTTGTGGAGGGAATCATGCTTGATGTGATGTATAATGTTCCCTCAGAAGAACATGTCTCCAAGTGCGTGATCACGAAAGCCTCCGTTGAAAAGGCCGAACAACCCTTGATTGTACGCAGTAAATCCAAGGGAAAAGGTAAGGAAGAGAGCGCATAACTGTCGTTCATAGGAAAAGTTACAAAGGATAAGTCGAGACCTTCGACTTATCCTTTTTCTATCCTCCGGGCATAATAGGTTGGAAGTCTCGGAGAGGAGTGATAATGATAATGGGAATTCTCGGGTTGATTAACCTGTTTTTTGCTATTGTCATTGGTCTGTATTTTTGGAATCTCCTGCGCCAACAGCAGGGCACGAAGTCTGCTGTTGATCGCGAGTCGCGTAAGGAAATGGAAAAACTGAATCGCCTCAAGGCAATCTCCTTGACGGAACCACTCTCGGAGTTGACAAGGCCCCGTGACTTTCACGAAATCATCGGGCAGGATGATGGACTCAAAGCCCTCAGGGCTGCTCTTTGTGGACCCAACCCCCAGCATGTGATCGTCTATGGACCACCTGGGGTAGGCAAGACTGCAGCGGCCCGAGTTGTTCTGGAGGAGGCTAAGGCCAACCCTTTATCGCCCTTTCAGAAGGACGCAGTCTTCGTAGAGATCGATGCCACCACAGCCCGCTTTGATGAGCGGGGAATTGCGGATCCACTCATGGGATCGGTGCACGATCCCATTTACCAAGGAGCAGGTCCCCTAGGAGTTGCAGGTATTCCCCAACCCAAGCCCGGGGCTGTTACCAAAGCCCATGGTGGAGTCCTCTTTATTGACGAAATCGGAGAGTTGCATCCGACCCAACTGAATAAATTACTCAAGGTACTAGAAGATCGCAAAGTTTTCTTAGACAGTGCCTACTACTCCTCAGAGGATACGAATATTCCTGCCCACATCCACGAAATCTTCGAACATGGTTTGCCGGCAGACTTTAGGCTCATTGGAGCTACGACAAGATTACCTTCCGAACTCCCTCCGGCCTTGAGGTCTCGCTGCTTAGAAGTGTTCTTTCGGAACCTGAATGCGGAGGAAATCGGCGTGATTGCCTCTAATGCTGCCACCAAGATCAACTTCCCCATGGCTGCCGAGGCTCTAGCTGAGATTAAGCGTTTTGCCAGCAACGGGAGGGACGCGGTGAACATTGTGCAGATTGCCGCAGGCGTTGTCACAGGGGAAGGGCGGAAAACCATTGAGAAAGCCGATATTGAATGGGTTCTCAATTGCGGCCAATACACTCCCCGTCCTCAGAGTCAAGTGAGGCAAGAACCAGCTGTTGGAGTGGTTAACGGCTTAGCTATGTATGGCCCCAACATCGGGACTGTCATTGAAGTGGAAGCAACGGCGATCTCGGTGGAGCCAAATAAGGGTCAGACGCAGGTGACTGGGGTTATGGAAGAAGAGGAGTTCGGTCGTCAAGGACGTACGATGCGCAGGCGATCCCAGGCGCGCTGTTCGGTAGATAATGTTCTGACAGTCCTAAAGTCCTGCTTGAATTTGCGTCCCCAGGACTATGATATTCATATCAACTTTCCCGGCGGAATCCCAGTTGATGGACCTTCAGCAGGTGTCAGCATGGTTACAGCTGTAGCCTCTGCGATAACAAACCGTCCGGTTACCAGTTTGGTGGCAATGACAGGTGAGGTGACAATTCATGGCCAGATTAAAGCTGTAGGCGGTGTGGTGCCGAAGGTTCGTGCCGCCACGGAAGCAGGCCTGAAAAGAGTTCTCATTCCTGCAGACAACTGGCAGGAAATCTTTGCGTCCCTCGATGGAGTTGAGGTTGTTCCGGTCAAAAACATAGGAGATGTGCTGGACAAAGTCCTTTTGCACAGTGCTGGGCAGTCTGTTGCACCCCCCATGCCTTTACGCACGCCTAGTGACTTATTAGGAGCATCTCCTAAAATCTCTTCAGGGATAATTCCCTGATTTTCCAAACTATGATACAATGGATATAAATCTAACCTGGGGGTGTAGAAATGGTACAACCAACTATGTCAAAAACTTATCCGTTGCTACCTCTCCGTGGAACGCTCGTGTTCCCCCATATGGTGACACCGCTTGAAGTAGGGCGGTCGCGCTCGATCGAAGCAGTCGAGCAGAGCATGTTAGGGGATGGGCGTATTGTCTTAGCAGCACAGCATCAAATGGCTGTGGAAGATCCGCAGCCTGAAGATATTTATACGATCGGGACCCTGTGCGAGATTAAGCAACTCTTGCGAGTCCCCGAAGGGCAAATCCGCATCTTAGTGGAGGGGTTTTCGAGAGTAAGGCTAGAGCATATTGATGATGCTGAAGGTTACTACGAAACATTTGTAACAGCCGTGCCTGAGACAGACGGAGATATGGATCACTATGAACGAGAGGCATTAATGCGAGTCGTTCGCGAGGAATTTGAGAAATATGTGCGTCTCAGTAAGAAGATTCCGGCAGAGGTATTGATGTCGGTAAGTAGCATCGAAGACGTACATCGCTTTGCAGATACAATTGCTAGCCAGTTGAATGTCGCATTCGACGAAAAACAGAGACTTTTGGAGATCATTCCCGTAGACAAACGCCTAGAAGCTATCCTAGGCTTGCTTTACCGTGAGGGGGAAATTCTTGGACTCGAGAAGAGTATTCAACAACGGGTGCGCAAGCAGATGGAAAAGGCGCAGCGGGAATACTATCTCAGAGAGCAAATGAAGGCGATCCAAGTTGAGCTTGGGGAGAGGGATGAGAAGGGCGGATCTGAGATTGATGAGCTCAAGGCGAAGCTTGAGAAAGCCAAACTCCCTAAGGAAGCCAAGAGCAAGGTTCTTCACGAAATTCACCGTCTAGAACGCATGGCCCCTATGGCCGCTGAGGCTACCGTAGTTCGCAATTATATCGACTGGATGTTATCCCTACCTTGGTCGAAGAGAACCAAGGACCGTCTAGACTTGAATTTAGCGGAAGAACTGCTTAATCAGGATCATTATGGCCTGGATAAAGTGAAAGAGCGAATTCTTGAGTTTCTGGCAGTGCGGCAACTCACTAAGTCGTCGAAGGGACCGATTTTGTGCCTCGTTGGCCCTCCTGGAGTGGGGAAGACCTCCCTGGCCCAATCGGTTGGAAAAGCTCTGAATCGCAACTTCTCTCGTCTATCCTTAGGTGGAGTGCGGGATGAGGCCGAAATCAGAGGTCATCGCCGTACCTATATTGGTTCTATGCCAGGACGAATCATTCAGACCATGAAGACGGTGGGGAGCCTTAACCCCGTCATTGTACTGGATGAAATCGATAAGCTTGCATCGGACTTCCGGGGCGATCCAGCATCGGCTCTGTTGGAAGTTCTCGATCCCGAGCAAAATCATCGTTTTGGCGATCATTACCTTGAAGTTCCCTTCGATCTTTCCGAAGTGCTCTTCATCACGACGGCGAACACACTTCACTCTATTCCGCCGCCGCTTAGAGACCGGATGGAAGTCATCCAGATTCCTGGTTACACAGAGTACGAGAAGTTCGAAATCGCTAAGCGCCACCTATGGCCAAAGCAACTTGAGAATAATGGTCTAAGAGAGGATCAACTGCAGATCTCTGACAATACTCTCTACAAGATCATTAGGGAATACACCAAAGAAGCCGGTGTGCGTACGCTTGAACGGCGTTTGGGAACCGTTTGTCGCAAGCGTGCTACCGAAATTGTCAAAGGGCAGACGACGGGTTCTAGAGTGAATGTCAGCAATTTGCATAAGTACCTTGGCGTTCCCCGCTATCAAATCAGTTCCATTAATGCGGAAGATAAGGTTGGTGTAGCCACAGGCCTGGCCTTTACGCAGGTTGGTGGTGAAACCCTGACCATTGAAGTGACTGTGGTGGATGGTAAGGGCAAACTGACCCTGACTGGGCAACTTGGGGATGTAATGCAAGAGTCAGCACAGGCTGCTTTGAGCTACTTGCGCTCCCGGGCTACCGAACTGGGAATCGATCCAAAGTTCCATGAGTCCAAAGATATTCACATGCACATCCCTGAAGGGGCCATTCCCAAAGATGGTCCTTCCGCAGGCATTACGATTGCAACCGCCTTGGCAAGTGCTTTGACAAACCGCCCAGTTCGGCATGAGCTTTCCATGACAGGGGAGATCACACTGCGGGGTAGAGTACTTCCTATAGGTGGCGTGAAAGAAAAACTCTTGGCCGCTCATCGGGCAGGCATAACCCATGTCCTGTTGCCAGTAGAGAATACAAAGGATCTAGAGGAGATACCCGCTAGTGTCTTAGGGAAACTGCGCATAAGCTTCGTTGAACACATGGATGAGGTGCTAGCCCACGCCCTTTATCCAGAGGCGATTGTTGAGCAACCGTTGCCTTTTATGGTTTCTGAGCCTCCAGTTGTTGGTGACGAATCTTGGATGGGAGACCAGTAAGATGGAGCTTAATTTACAAGATGCGGAGTTTTTGACCAGTGCAGTAGATGCGAAGGGGTATCCGGATCATAATCTAAAAGAGATTGCTCTGGTGGGTCGTTCGAACGTGGGGAAATCCTCATTGATCAACACCTTAGTCGGTCGCAAGAAATTTGCCCGAACATCGAATCAACCCGGACGGACACAGACCATCAACTTTTACAGAGTGGACACACTCTGTTTGGTGGACCTGCCTGGTTATGGATTTGCGAAAGTGCCTGAGTCCGTCCGAAAGAAATGGGGTCCTATGATTGAAGGCTACCTCAGAGAACGTCCGAACTTGCTCGGCGTTCTCCATCTGGTCGATGTAAGGCATTCGCCTACATCAGATGATGTAACCATGAACTCTTGGTTGCGAGAAATGGACATGCCTTATCTCTTGATTGCTACAAAACTGGACAAGATCAGTCGCGGCAAACAAGGGCAGCATGCTAAGGTGATCCGGGAACGACTCGGTGCAGAACCCCTACTTTTTTCAGCCGAAACCAAACAGGGGCGGGAGCAGGTCTGGTCAAACCTCCGTAAGTGGCTGGGCTAGAGCAGTCCAGGAAAAAGAAGGACATTCGGATGTCGCGCAGAATTCACCACTAATCCGGATTGGGGGGGATGGAGGTATGTTCGGGCAATCTACGGATTCCAGACGAGTACATCTCAATATGTACGTGATCATAGCCATTACGGTGGTTTTGGGGGCCATCTTTGCTGACGGGTTTGATCAGGTTAATTGGCTTGTGATGTTGTTCTTCGTTGCCCTGGCGCTGTTTCTTCAGGAGAGCGCAGTAAGTGTAACGGAGCGGAGCGACATTTCCCTAGGAATCACGATTATTCTTCCCATGATCTACTTGTGTGGTACCACGCCAGCCATGTTGATCTCTGCCTTCAAGGGAGTCTTTGACGGCGTCAGACATCAGAAGTCTTGGCAGCGGACGATGTTTAACGCGGCTCAGTTTGCCCTCTCGACTCAGTTAGCGGCTCTGACCTCCCGTTATCTTAGTGGGGTCTTCGGGCCTAGCACTATGGGATTAGTTGCCGCTTTGGTTGGGGCGACTGTAGTTTACATCGTCATCAATAAGTCATTGGTGGCCCGTATTGGGTCTGTACGCCGGGGAACTACCTGGGTCTCAGAGATATCTGCAAGGATGGGGACAGGCTTTTACAGCCATCTCATCAGCGGATTCACCGGGATCCTCTTCACTTTGTACATTCGCAGTTATGGTTACCCGGGGTTGGTTACGTTTTCGGCACTGGTAGTTGTTCTGTCCCTCTTACTGCGTGCAGCGGCAAAGGTGAGCTACGAGAGGGATCAAAGGGAGCTATTGGAGGAAGAGCTCATCCTTGACAATATGACCGATGCCCATAATTTCCGCTACTTGAATAACTGGCTCTGCGAGCCAACGGATGAGGCTGTGAGTTTGCTTTTCTTGGACATCGATGACTTTGCCGTGTTTAACAATACCTATGGCCATGCAGAAGGCGATAAGGTGCTCAAGACTCTTGTGGAGACGATCAAGAATAACATTAGGCCGGAAGACAGCGTCATTCGCTATGGCGGTGATGAATTTGTTGTACTCTTGAGGGGGATAGACTCTAGCGAAGCAGAGCGAGTGGCCAAGCGTATTAGAGAGGGGCTCGCTTCCATCAAGTACGCCACGTGGACAGCGCCCATTACCGTTTCTTTGGGCATAGCCGCCAAGCCGGAACACGCAATTGACAAGAGACAACTTTTGCTCTTTGCGGATCAGGCGATGTATAAGGCGAAGAGCACAGGTAAAGACAATGTACAGGTGTGGAGCCCCGTTCTCCACACCCATTTGGCGCAAACCCCTTGAGTGATCTCTTTTTTCATGAACATCCCAGTACTGGAAGGATATTGGTGTTTTGCAAAGAATTTACTAAAGACTAATGTCCTTGCAGGGTGGGGGGTGTAGGTGTGGAGGAACATGTGATTGAGACCCGGATGAATCGTAACATATACGTCATCACAGTCATCGCTCTACTGTTGGGGATTGTGTTCTTTCGTGCCATTCCCGAAGGTAGCTGGCCGATGATCATCGTCTTGTCTACTCTACAAATGTATCTGCATGGAGTCTCGGTTCGCATTAGCGAACGGACCGATATTTCCCTTGGTACATTCGCCGTACTTCCCATGATGTTTTTCACTGGTATCACATCCTCCATGATTATCTCCGTGCTTGTCGGGATCTATGATGGGGTGCGAAACAAGAAGCAGTGGCGACGAACTATGTTTAATTCTGCCCAGTTCGCCTTATCGACTTTAGCTGCATCCTTATGTCTACAATATTTGCTGGAGATCTTTGCCGATCATCGCCTGGGTTTCGCACTAGCGTTGACTGTGGCAACTATTGTATACGTGATCTGCAATATCAGCTTGGTGTGTCGCATGGTGGCGATTTGGCGGGGCGTTTCTTGGTTTGCCCAAATGAAGGTTATGCTACGAGTTGGCATTTTCAGCAGCATTAGCAGCGGATTTATTGGGATTGTCTTTACATATTTTGTTCTAAGTTATGGGTTCTGGGGTCTTGTCGCATTTTCAGTCCTTCTGGTCAATCTTTCTGGTTTGTTGAAGGCAGCCGCCGAGGTGAGCGCAGAGCGTGTACGTAGGAAAGAAGTAGAAGAAGAACTGGTCATTGACGAGATGACAGGGGCCTTCAATTTCCGTTACCTGAATGATTGGCTGAGCGATCCCTCCCATGATGAGCTTGGCTTATTGTTTATCGATGTTGATGATTTTTCTGTATTCAACGACACCTATGGTCATGCAGAAGGTGACAAGGTTTTGAGTTTGCTGGTGGAAACAATCAACAACAGCATTCGAGGCGGTGACCAAGTCGTTCGCTATGGTGGCGATGAGTTCGTCGTCTTCTTGCGAAATATGAACGCTGAGGCTGCGAAGATTGTAGCAGAGCGTATCATGGATAACTTGCGTGAAATCCGTAATCCAGTCTGGGACGAGCCTCTAACGGTTTCTCTTGGAATTGCGGTTACTCCCGAACACACAACAGACAAAAGGGAGCTCCTTTTGTTCGCTGACCAAGCTATGTACAGGGCCAAAGGTCAGGGGAAGAATCAAATTCGGATGTGGAACCTAGTTGAGGACCCTGCTTAGGGTCTTTCTTGCCTATCTAGCATCATTGTTTCGCATTGGAGGAAGAAGATGTGAACGCGTTATTCGATTACCAGGTGCTTTTGGACGAAATCCTGAAGGAACATAGGAAACATGCCGAACGGGGGCAGTTGGCTTCCTATATTCCGGAGCTGAAAAAGGCCGACCCGAAGATGGCTGGCGTGGCGTTAATGACTACCAGGGGTCTTTTTGAAGCAGGCGATACTGCGGTCAATTTTACGCTGCAGAGTATTTCTAAAGTGATCAGCCTCTTAGTCGCCCTTGAACACCGAGGAGTAGAGGCGGTTTTTGCCAAGGTCGGATCTGAACCAACGGGCGACTCCTTTAACAGCATTGTTAAGCTGGAGACTTCGGAGCAAAAACCATTGAATCCCATGATTAATGCAGGTGCGATCGCAGTTTGTTCCCTGATTCCAGGTCAGTCTGTAGAGGAGCGCTTTGGCCTGATTGCCGGTCTGCTGGAGAAAATACTGGCCAGACCCATCGAGATTGACGAATCTGTTTATCGTTCAGAAAAAGAGACAGGTCACCGCAACCGCGCCTTGGCCTATTTTCTGAAAGACATCAATGGCTTGGAAGGCGATGTCGAAGAGGTACTCGATCTATATTTCCGTCAATGTTCCATTTTAGTAAATTGTGCTGATTTAGCCCGCATAGGAATGTTTCTTGCTACGAAGGGTATTAACGAAGCTGGATCGCCAATTGTGTCTGCCAACGCAGTACGCTTGGCTTCCACATTTATGGTTACTTGCGGTATGTACAACGGCTCTGGTGAGTTTGCTATTCAAGTTGGGATTCCTGCTAAGAGTGGAATCGCCGGTGGCATTTTGGGAGTGGTTCCAGGCCGATATGGTGTGGCTACCTTTGGACCCGCCTTAGACCGCAAGGGGAATAGTGTAGTAGGTATTAGTATGTTGAGACGCTTGTCGGAGGTTCTAGACTTAAGCATCTTTTAGGGGAGAGTGCTATGGGTACCGAACGCACAACTTTTTCCACGAGGCGATTCTTGGTGGGCAAGGCAGGTCCATTTCCGCGCCTGGTTTTTCGTGAGGAAGTCATGCTTGCTTTGGACCAGTTTTCTCATCTCCATTCCCAGGGTGAGCACGGTGGCTTTTTGATTGGTCGGAAACAAGATATCAAGAGTGCCGAGCGCTACGAAATCTTGGTTGAACGCTTTGTTCCGGTACCGCAACGGAGTGATGCGACGCGCCTTGTCATCCATCAAGACCACTATCGGACGGTGGAGCTTGCTCTAAAAAAGGGTGAAGAGGTTGTAGGTTGGGCCCATACGCACCCAGGTTTTGGAGTGTTTCTATCCAGCTTTGACAAAGCGCAACACCAGCGTTTTTTCCCAGAACCTTGGCAGATAGCCTATGTTATGGATACGCAGGCCAATGAACGAGTTGCTTACCACGTGCGTGATGATGAGTGGCAGCGTCTTGGAGGATACTATGTCATACGAGACATGGCGCCCCATGAAGTTGGCATCACATCGAAGCAACGCTCTAGCCCTTGGCTGAGGGTTGTGGTAGCCGTCCTGGCCTTGGCTTTGTTAGTGACAGGTATAACCATGGGTGTTCCAGTGGTTCGAGATATGATCCGTAAACCCGAACCCGTCACGCGTACCTTAGCCCAATCAGGATAAACTGTAGATGCGACTCCCCGGGCTACGACAGCCACGCCCTCTGAGGGGGAAGAAGTATCCTCTCAACCAACACCCCAAGGGTCTGCAGGGGTGAGTGAGGGCACGTCGCAAACTCCATCGGTTACGCCACCTCCGCCCAACTCGGTTACGATCACACCTCCCTCTACAGTACCACGGTACATTGAATATGTGGTACAGAGGGGAGATACCCTTTGGTCGATCGCAGGGGCATTATGGGGGGATTCCAGCCTCTTTCGTGTGATTGCCGAGGAAAATGATATAAGCAATCCGAGTTCGCTTCGGACAGGTATGGTCTTGCGGGTTCCTGTCGATCCAAAACAGAGATAATTGAATTGTCAGACATAGTGAACTAAAAGTCAAATAAATAGAAAAATAAGCAGGATTTCCACACTTCTCCTCGAAATGTAACAGTACCGGGGAAGGGGTTAAGGAGGTATGCTTATTAATCGTTTAGATCCTTCGTTTGTACAGTCGTCATTAGAGCTATTGGAAAGGCACTGTCAGAGTCATCCACACTTGCGAGTGAAAGTTGCGATTGATTGCGTAGAGAAGGGCTATGCCACGCATGAGCAAGTCGCTAGATTCTTGGGTCTGCCAACGGATCGCTGGAAGGAGTTCTTCGCACTCTACCAAGAAGGTGATGTTACTAGGATTCCTAGTGATTTGCGCAATATCGTCCCCCCTCGAGATCTACGCTTCTTGACTGGATTCACCGATGAGCAACTGGGCATATTAGAACGTGCTTTAGAGGTACCTTTCCTGATGGCCGAATGCGTGGATGAAAAGCATCCGCTACTTGTTGAATTGAGGATCTTAATGGTTTTTGGGGTGCTATTCGCGGGACGACACAACCGCTTCAGGAAGTATTCCTTGCGCTGTATCTGGTGATACATAAAAGAGTCGGCTGGCCTTTGGGGCGAGCCGACTCTCTTATTTAGTCTTGTTTTTTCTCTGCAATGGAAGCCTTGACTCTGCTTAAGAACTCCTCTAGATTGAGAGAACCGAGGTCCCCTTGTCTGCGGTGTCTTACCGAGACCTCTTTGGCTTCTTGCTCCTTTTGACCCACAATCAACATATAGGGTATCTGTTGGAGCTGGGCCTCCCGGATCTTCTTGCCGAGCTTCTCGCCTCTGCGATCCACTTCAACTCGGATTCCCGCTTCAAAGAGGGTCTTTTCTACTTCGTTAGCATAATCGAGGTAATCATCACCAACTGGAATGACTTGCACCTGAATGGGGGCCAGCCAGGTGGGGAATGCTCCCGCGGTATGCTCTACCAAAATGGCCATGAAACGTTCGAGGGCACCGTACAGCACACGATGAATCATGACAGGACGCTTGCGTTCATTGTTCTCGTCAGTGTAGGTGAGATCAAAGCGTTCTGGCATGGCAAAATCTAATTGAATGGTCGCGCACTGCCAGGTCCGTCCAATGCTGTCTTCCAGATGAAAGTCGATCTTTGGTCCATAGAAGGCTCCATCACCTTCGTTGACCACGTAGTCGAGCTTCTTGGATTCTAGCGACTGCCTAAGGGCCTCGATGGCCACATCCCACATGGCATCATCGCCGATGGCGTTCTCAGGTTTGGTTGAAAGTTCAACGTGGTACTTAAAGCCAAAGGTCTTGTAGACCTCATCGACAAAATCGATGACCCCTTCAATCTCCTCCTGTATCTGGGAGGGAAGCATGAAGATGTGGGCATCATCTTGGGTAAAAGCCCTGACCCGCATGAGTCCATGGAGGGTTCCAGATAACTCATGTCGATGTACCAAGCCCATCTCTGCCATGCGAATGGGTAGATCACGATATGAATGGAGCTTGCGCTTATAGACTAGCATCGATCCTGGACAGTTCATTGGTTTGATGGCAAAGGTCTGATCGTCAATGGTTGAAAAGTACATGTTATCCTTGTAGTTTTCCCAATGCCCGGAACGGTGCCAGAGATCCTCATGTAGCATGATGGGAGTTTTAATCTCAACATAACCGTGCTTGCGGTGTTCTTCACGCCAATACTCTTCAAGAACGTTCCGCAGTACCATACCTTTCGGATGGAAGAAGGGGAAACCAGGTCCCTCGTCTTGAATGCTAAACAGATCAAGCTGTCTCCCTAGAACTCTGTGATCGCGCTTGGCCGCTTCTTCTAGCATGCGCAAATGTGCCCTGAGGTCTTTGCCATTGAGGAAGGCAAGTCCGTAAATCCTTTGAAGCATAGGGCGTTTGGAGTCACCTCTCCAATAGGCGCCAGCAATACTCTGCAATTTGAAATGCTTCACCTTAGAGGTAGACTCTAGGTGAGGCCCGCGACAGAGATCTTTGAAGTCTCCTTGGCGGTATACACTCACTTGGTCATCAAGTCCCTCCAGAAGTTCTAGTTTGTAACTTTGATTCTCCGCTGCAAACATTTCTACAGCTTCGCTATTGGAGAGCTCCTCTCTCACGATGGGAATATCTTCCTCAATGATCTTCCGCATTTCAGCTTCAATCGCCTCTAGGTCTTCAGGGGTAAATCGGTGCTCTAGATCAAAATCGTAGTAGAACCCGTTCTTAATGACAGGTCCAATCGCGATCTTCGTCTCGGGCCACAGTCTCAGGACAGCTTGTGCCATAATGTGGGCAGCCGTATGACGCATGACCTCCTCTTGATTAATCATTCCAATGTTTTCATCCACCACGATCGCTCCTTTCTGTAACAAATAAAAAAACCTCCATCCACATGGGACGAGGTTGTCGCGGTTCCACCCAAATTGATTATTTCAACATTGCATACGCGAAATAATCCACTCTTTAGCGGCATGTAACGGTGCCTCCGGCCGGGCTTACTCTAAGGAACTTGATGTTCCCGTTCAGCTGGCAACTCATAGGTGGTTTTCACCAACACGTTCCTCAGGGAGTTCGCAGCGCCTGTTCAGGTACTCCCATTCTCTGTGAGGTTAATGATAGTTACTCGTCCTAGTCATCGTTTTTACCTAT
>JAAZLY010000147.1 GCA_012799115.1 Bacillota bacterium | reverse complement strand
TCTGTTATAGGTTATATTCAACTCTCGAATCAGTTCTCCAGCATTATCGGATGCGTTGCGCATAGCCGACATCCTCGCACCCAACTCACTAGCCTTGGCCTCTGTTAAGGCCTGATAGACTGCTGCATTAACATATAGAGGAACAAGTGTCTCCAAGACAGCGTGAATGGATGGTTCATATACATACAAAGGCTCGGGTCCTTCGCTTTTTTCCTCTTTAATCTGCTCCGGTAGGGGCAAGACATTACGTAGTTTCACCCTGTGAGTTACGGTGTTGATGTACTCGGTGTACAGAATGGTTACATGATCAAAGAGCCTATGTTCAAAAAACTCAAAGATCACCTGACCGATATCCTGAGCTGTTCTGAGACTTGCTGCATCGCCAATCCCAACAAACTCCGCCAAGGCAGTACGATTACGTCTACGGAAATGATCCCGGACTTTTCTGCCCACAATCACCATCTCTGTCTCAGGATGCTCCCGCAAGAAGGCCTCAGCCTGCCGAATGATGGCTGCATTATATCCTCCAGCCAAACCACGGTCTCCAGCCAAGACCAAGAGACAATGGGATTCACCATTTCTATCCTGAGCAACTTCTGGAAGCTCCTCACCTGCTTGTTCCACTGCCCTTAATGCAGTGCCAAGGGAGCTCGTCAGGCGTTCATAGTAGGGACGGGTATTGACCACCGTTTCTTGAGCACTACGCAGTTTGGAGGCGGCGATCATCTCCATCGCCTTCGTAATCTGCTGGGTTTTCGAGATGCTTGAAATCCGCCGCTTAATATCCCGGCTCGATTGTGCCATCTTCAGCCCCCCTAACTAACGAAGTCTTTCTTAAATTCCACAATAAGATTCTTCAGCTTCGCTTCAATAGACTCCGTTATTTCTTTAGTACTACGTAGTTCAGCAAGGGTTTCGCTGTGTTCTCTACGGAGAAAATCTAGAAACTCCCGTTCAAAACGGACCACATCACCAGTGGCAATACTGTCTAAATATCCATTGACAGCAACATAAAGTGAGACAGCCTGTTCCTCTACGGGAAGGGGCTTGTATTGTTCTTGCTTAAGGACTTCGTACATGCGCTCACCCCGGCTGAGGAGTGCCTGTGTCTGCCGATCCAAGTCAGCCCCAAACTGTGCAAAAGCAGCCAACTCCCGATATTGGGAAAGATCAAGTCGTAAGGACCCCGCCACTTGCCTCATCATTCTTACCTGGGCTGCACCTCCGACACGCGAAACCGAACGACCTACACTGATGGCCGGACGAATTCCCGCATAAAAGAGGTCAGATTCCAAGAAGATCTGTCCATCTGTAATCGAGATTACGTTGGTTGGAATATAAGCAGAAATGTCGCCTGCTTGGGTTTCAATAATGGGCAAAGCAGTAATGGAACCTCCGCCAAGCTCGTCGCTGAGTTTGGCAGCACGTTCAAGTAGGCGAGAGTGAATGTAGAACACATCGCCAGGGAAAGCTTCGCGCCCTGGTGGCCGCCTTAGGAGAAGTGACATTTCACGATAAGCGGTCGCGTGTTTGGAAAGGTCATCATAGACAATCAGAACGTCCTTGCCCGCATACATGAACTCTTCTGCCATTGCTACGCCAGCATACGGAGCGATATAAAGCAGCGGAGAAGGATCACTCGCTGTTGCAGAAACCACGATTGTGTAATCCAAAGCGCCCGCCTTGGCAAGGGTCTCAACAACACCTGCAACCGTTGATGCCTTCTGACCAATGGCAACATAGATACAAATCACATCTTCGCCCTTTTGGTTCAAGATAGTATCAACAGCAATCGCTGTCTTACCTGTCTGTCTATCGCCGATAATCAGTTCACGTTGACCGCGGCCGATGGGAACTAGGGAGTCGATTGACTTCAGACCTGTTTGGAGCGGCTGATGAACGCTAACCCGATCAATAACGCCGGGAGCCTGCGACTCAATCGGTCTAGTCTTGTCAGACTTAATGGGACCTTTGCCGTCAATGGGTTGCCCGAGGGGGTTTACAATACGCCCAATCAACGCATCGCCAACGGGCACCTGTACCACAGTGCCTGTACGCTTGACTGGATCCCCTTCTTTAATGTGTTCATAGGGTCCCAGAATCACAACGCCGATATTATCCTGTTCTAGGTTCAATACCATACCAAAGACGCCGCCCGGAAACTCCAAGAGCTCTCCAGCAAGCGCCTTCTCAAGGCCATACACGCGAGCGATTCCGTCCCCTACCATCAAGACCGAACCGAGGTCTTCTACCTCAATCTTGGACTCAAACTGTTCAATCTGTCGCCGTAGTACAGCTACGATTTCATCTGGCCTCATTGCCATAGCGATACCCCCATTACTCATACTTCTCTTGTAGTATTCTGCATATCCTTCTTGCTGCTTGCCCGTCGCCATAAGGATTCGGAGCACTTGACATTCGCTCGTAAAGTGCAGAGTCTGTGAGCAGTTCTCGAACAGCATCGACAATATCTTGACGACCTGATCCGACCAATCTCACAGTTCCGGCCTCCAGTGCCTCAGGGCGCTCGGTTACCTCACGCATAACTAAGACTGGTTTATGTAAAGCTGGCGCCTCTTCTTGCAGACCTCCTGAATCTGTTAGAAGTAGCGTGCACCGGGCTAGTAAATTAGCAAACTCCCGATAGTCCGGAGCGTCCAATAAATGCACGTTGGGACTATTGCCCAAGATACCCCGCATCACCTGCTGAATAGCGGGATTGCGATGCATGGCAACTACGATTTGCAGATCCAAATCGTCTAGATCCAAAAGCGCCTGGCAGATATCCTGAAGGGGTTCACCCCAGTTTTCTCTACGATGAGCGGTAACAACCAAACAAGGACGATCAGGGTCCAGCTCCCGCAGAGTTGGGTGTTGGAAGATATATTCGTCGTCCACCACAGACAAAAGTGCATCTATGACTGTGTTTCCCGTAACAAAGATGCGCTCGTTTTCTATTCCTTCACGCCGCAAATTGTCTGCAGCCTGCTCTGTCGGAGCAAAGTACCACGTAGCTAGAACATCAATTAAGCGCCGGTTTGCTTCCTCAGGAAAGGGATTGTGTATGGATTCGGTTCTCAATCCAGCTTCAACATGTCCCACTGGAATTTTCTCGTAAAAACTAGCCAATGTAGCTGCAAACGCTGTACCTGTATCACCATGGACCAAGACTAGATCCGGACGCCAACTTGAGAAAACCTTTCTCATACCATCTAATGTCCGCTCGGCAATATCGCTTAAGGTCTGACCGTGGCTCATAATATCCAGATCATAGTCGGCCCGTAAGTCAAAAAGCTCTAAGACCTGATCGACCATTTCGCGATGCTGGCCCGTGATGATCACCTTCGTATCCCATCCATCGACACGTTGACACTCCCGCACCAATGGTGCCATCTTGATGGCTTCGGGCCTGGTACCAAAGACCAGAGCCAATTTAAGCATCCTTGGTATCCCCCTTATGCGTTTTACCCAAGGGGCCTATCATACCCACCCGCATCGAACCATACATGAAAATTAGACCCAAAACCAAGGCCACAATCCAGGCGGTTCTAGTCATGTGTGCTGTCAAGATCGCCATAGCCGCAGAAAAGCCTGTGATCAGGTAAGCTACATAGACCACTTGACGCTGGGAAAAACCCAAATCTAGAAGTCTGTGGTGGAAATGAGACCGATCCGCTTGATAAATCGGCACTCCCTTCTGGGTACGGCGCACCACTGCACAGAGCAGGTCGGTGACTGGAACAACTAAGATTAGGATGGGTACAGAAATTCCGATGGTAGCTGCTCCTTTTAGAGCACCTTCCGTTGAAACAGCTGCTAGCAAGAAGCCTAGGAGCATAGCTCCACCGTCACCCAAGTAGACCTTGGCGGGGTTAAAATTGTATGGTAGAAATCCCAAGGATACACCGACAAGAATCCCGGCCAGCATCGCCGCATCATAGCGACCTAAGAGAAGCGCTAAAGTGGCTAGTGCTACAGCACCAATCAAGGTAATACCTGTAGTTAAGCCATCGATACCATCGATGAAGTTCATTATGTTGATTAGAGTCAAAACCCAAAGCATGGTTAGGGGTACAGATAGCTTACCCAAATATAGCATACCACCAAAGGGATTACTCATGAACTCAATCCTCGGTCCCCAGAGCACATAAACGAGAACAGCCAGTATCTGCCCAGCAAACTTGACACCAGCAGAGAGTTCGTAGCGATCGTCAATGATCCCTAGAAGTAAGATCAATGCCGCTACAGAGATCGTCACGGCAAAGTGGGGAATATCGCCGACTAGAGAAGCAGCTAACAAACCGGCAAAAATCGCCAAACCTCCACCTGTTGGCATTGGAACCTTGTTAATTCGGCGTGGATTCGGCACGTCAACAAGGCCCAAGCGCAAAGCAATGCGCCGAGCGAGTGGGGTTAGGCTTGCTGTAACTGTCACTGCGATCACAAACACGGTGAAGAACTGGGCAATGTTCATAGCTACTCCTCTCCCTGGATCCAGACTACCATCTCTATCTTCGCCTCATTCATCAGCTCTAGGGCTAGTCCATCAGGATACTCCCCTTGGAAGACTACTTTTTCTACCCCTGCGTTAATCAGCATTTTTGCACAGAGTATGCAAGGTTGATGCGTGCAATATAGTGTTGCTCCATCGGTGGACACACCATGGAGGGCTGCCTGAATGATGGCGTTTTGCTCGGCGTGAGTTCCCCGGCACATCTCGTGCCGCTCGCCTGAAGGAATCCCTAGTTGCTCCCGGAGACATCCTACCTCCATACAATGGGAGACACCCCGAGGGGCCCCATTGTATCCTGTAGCAATAATGTGTTTGTCGCGAACTAAAACCGCACCGACCTGTCTTCTCAGACAGGTGGAGCGACTACTCACTAGTTCGGCAATCTCCATAAAATATCTATCCCACGAGGGTCGAACCATTCGATCACCTACTTCGTACCAAAGAGGCGATCTCCTGCATCACCTAACCCTGGAAGAATATAGCCATGGGAGGTCAATTTCTCATCAATGGCTGCAGTAAAGATATCGACATCGGGATGTTCTCTTTGAATCAACGCTATTCCTTCTGGTGCGGCTAACAAGCACATAAGTTTGATGGAGTGTACTCCACGTTTCTTTAGGAATGTGATCGCTGCAGAGGCTGAGCCCCCTGTGGCCAACATAGGATCCAAGACAATAATTTGTCGTTCTTCTACATCTGTGGGAAGCTTACAGTAATACTCCACAGGCATTAAGGTTTCTGGATCACGATATAGACCGATATGGCCCACCTTTGCTGTGGGAATCAACCTGTGCACTCCATTGACCATGCCTAGTCCAGCACGCAAAATAGGTACAATTCCAATTTTCCGACCCGCAATCACTTGGCCAGTCATCTTACACATGGGGGTTTCCACTTCGACTTCTTCGAGAGGCAGATCCCTCGTCACTTCATAGGCCACCAGCATTGAGAGTTCTTCCACTAAATCTCGAAAATCCTTTGGTCCAGTCTCTTGATCCCTAATGATCGTCAATTTGTGTTGAACTAGTGGATGGGATACCACGTGTACCGTACTCAAATCATCATCTCCTCATTTTCTCAGCTCTGATTAAACTCTTTCGATCTTATCGACACGTTGCCCATGCCGTCCGCCTGAAAAGCTTCCCTGCAAGTAGGTATCTACAATGTCTAGCATGAGTCCTAAACCCGTCACTCTTGCACCAAGACATAGAACATTGCTATCATTGTGGCTCCTGGCCATGCGTGCGGAAAATGTGTCTGTACAGAGGGCTGCCCGAATACCTGGAACCTTATTGGCCGCCATCGACATGCCCAGTCCGGTGCCACAAATCAGAATTCCCAAGTCAAAGTCTCCTTGGGAAACCGCCCTAGACAGCTTATGGGCAATGTCCGGATAGTCACAAGATTCTTCCGAATCTGTTCCAAAGTCCTCTAACTCAAAACCTTGCCCCTTAAGGTGTTCCATTATTGCCTGCTTGGCTCGGAAACCACCATGATCTGCACCGACTGCCACCTTCATTTTCTCTTCTCCTTCCAGGAAATACTCTACGATAGCTTGAACTGCCCTATCAATCTCAATTCGGGATTGGCGGTAGATCTCTACCGATTGCCCAAAGGGATCGCTTATCTCGTGATCTTTCTCTATCAACTTACTGGGATCCTTCCCGGGATTCACTCTTTCCGCGAACTCCTTCAGGAGAAAAACCTTACCAGCAAGCTCCGGCACAAGGTCAAGTAGCTGTCTCTTGTGACCCAAAGTCATGGGAAAAATCAAGTCATATTGAGCCAAGAGATTTGGATGTACTTTTCGGGACCGATGGGCTGTGCCGTCGATTCCCATTTCACGTAGAACCTCTACCGCCTGTTCGGTCGCGGTGTCACCTGTAAAGGCCCCTAACCCCGCAGAGGCTACGTCTATCTCAAGCTTGCTCTTGGCCGCATAATGACGCAAGAGATATTCGGCCATAAAGCTGCGACATGTGTTACCAGTACAGACAAACAAAACCGATCGTCTCATAGCTCCTCCTTCTAACCTACGTCTTAATCACCCGATGATCCGCCGCCCTACGCAAACGATTCATAATGGCAAGTCCAAGATTGTCCTCGGAAACGCCTTCAATGAACAAGACCTTCAATCCAAGGACATCGGCTTGTCTCAGCAAATGATAGAGACTATGAGCAAGGGCCTCATAATCCCCTTGTGGACCCATACCCAAGACTGTCAAGGTAGGATAAAGGTCAGCCCTTTCATTCCAGGTCATGACCCCCACTCCTTCGCCTCGCTTAGTATAGGTTTCGCTGAGTTCCAGGATTTTCGTCGCTGTCCTTTCGCCTGTAACGATATAAACGTCAGCTTCCGGCGCATAATGCTGATACTTCATACCAGGCGAACGGGGAGCTTCCTCGTCGCCAGAATCCGCATCTGTTCCATACTGGACAGGCACAAGAGATCGCAAATCCTCTAGTGTGACTCCACCTGGTCTGAGGAGCCTGAAGGGAGTTACTGTACAGTCCAAGACAGTAGATTCTAACCCCCATCCCGTCTCTCCCCCATCTAGGATGGCAGGGATTCGGCCGTTCAGATCGAAAAGGACATGCTCCGCTCTGGTTGGGCTGGGTCGTCCTGATACATTAGCACTGGGTGCGGCCACAGGAAATCCTGTTTGTCTCAAGAGATCGAGTGCGATAGGGTGATCGGGTACCCTGACGGCTACTGTGTCTAGACCTGCAGTAACGACTTGGGGAATCTGTTCCGTCTTCTTCAAAACTAGAGTGAGGGGACCGGGCCAGAACTCGTCCATCAATAGCCGGGCCTGGGGAGGAATGTCCTTCACATACTCCTCCACTTGAGCGATCTCGCCAAGATGAATGATGAGCGGATTGTCCTGGGGTCTTCCCTTGGCCCTAAAGATAGCCTTCACAGCCTCTGGATCAAGTGCGTTCGCCCCTAAGCCATACACCGTCTCCGTAGGAAAGGCTACAACCCTTCCATCTGCCAAGAGCCGGACCGCTTCGCTAATCTCCCCCGGGCTTAACATACGAGTTGTTAGTTCCATTTTAAGACCACCACCCGATCCTGCCCACTGTAATCTTGAAGGGTTTCAATCCACGCGAAGCCAGCTGCTTCACCTATCGACCGGACATCAGAAGCTTGGTCCCAACCGATTTCCAACACGACAAAACCAGGTTGCTCCAAGAACGAAGCGGCCTGGTTTAAAATCCTACGATAAAACTCAAGACCATCTGATCCACCGTCTAACGCTCGAGTTGGTTCGGAACTAACCTCAGGCGAAAGGGACTGCAACTCCTCCCGCCTTATGTAAGGGGGGTTCGAGCAAATAATTGAATAGGTTCCAGAAATCTCGCTAAACAGATCGCTTTTCACAAAATCGATCTGGTTATCCAGCTCAAGGCGCTTCGCATTCTCCTGGGCCACCTGGAGAGCTTCCAAGGAGATATCAACTGCGGTAACACGAAGAACGGGATCCTGGCAAGCAAGAGCAATGGCGATAGCACCGCTTCCAGTACCCAGCTCCAAAACATTACACGAACGTTCAGGATCCACAAGCTCCATCACCTTTTCCACGACAAATTCAGTTTCTGGCCGGGGAATCAAGACGTGGTGATTCACTCTAAGGGGAATCTTGTAGAACTCCTTCTCGCCAGTGAGGTAGGCCACAGGTATTCGTTGACCCCTGCGGCCAATCAGACTGCGATACTTCTCCACCTCTCCGCTATTTAGCGGTTTATCAAAATTCAGATATAAATCCAAACGATCCAAGCCTAAGACATGCCCAAGTAAGAGCTCCGCATCAAGGCGAGGCGAGCTACATCCTTTGCCTTCTAAATAGCCTGCGCTCAGATTGATTAACTCTCCAATGGTATGTTGCTTAGTCATGGTGAACGTCACTGGTCTCCTTTAGCCTCTCGACTTCATCTGCGGTGATGAGCGCATCAATAATCTCATCCAAATCGCCGTCCAGCACCAGATCCAGCTTATATAAAGTCAGGTTTATGCGATGGTCTGTAACTCTTCCTTGGGGGAAGTTGTAGGTGCGAATTCGCTCACTACGTTCTCCGGTACCCACTTGGCTACGGCGTGCGGCAGCTTGCTCCTTCTCAGCCTCCTCCTGCAACTGGTCGTAAAGACGAGCCCGAAGGATTTTCAGCGCTTTCTCCTTATTCTTAAGCTGGGATTTTTCGTCTTGGCAGGCCACAACCAGCCCTGTTGGAAGATGGGTTACACGGACAGCAGAATCGGTTGTATTCACGCTTTGCCCACCTGGACCCGAAGAACGATATACGTCAAACTTCAGATCATTTGGCTCGATGTGCAGCTCTACTTCTTCAGCCTCCGGAAGCACTGCTACCGTTGCGGTTGAGGTGTGAATCCGTCCTCCAGCCTCGGTGGTGGGAATTCGTTGCACCCTATGCACACCACTCTCGAACTTCAGCCGGGAGTAGGCTCCTTTACCTTCAATCACAAAAATGATCTCTTTGAAGCCCCCCAGTTCTGTAGCATTGCTACTCAAGACCTCTACCTTCCAGCGTTCCACCTCGGCGTAGCGTGAATACATCCTAAAGAGAGTACCGGCAAAGAGCGCTGCCTCGTCACCACCGGTGCCAGCCCTAACTTCAACAATGACGTTCTTGTCATCATTGGGATCCTT
>JAAZLY010000146.1 GCA_012799115.1 Bacillota bacterium | reverse complement strand
TGGGCGATTTGGCCGTTATTTCAATGAAACAATTGTTAGAGGCCGGCGTTCACTTTGGGCATCAGACCCGCAGATGGAATCCGAAAATGGCAGAGTACATTTTCACAGAGAGAAATGGTATTTACATCATCGATCTACAAAAAACCGTCCGGAAAGTAGAAGAGGCATACTCTTTTGTCCGTGACACTGTAGCAGAAGGTGAGACAGTACTTTTTGTAGGTACGAAAAAGCAAGCGCAAGAGACGATCCGTGAGGAAGCAGAACGTTGCGGTATGTTCTATGTAAACCAGAGATGGTTAGGTGGAATGTTAACCAACTTCAAGACCATCACCTCCCGTATCGCGAGACTTGAAGAGATTGAAAAGATGGAAGAGGAAGGGCTTTTTGACGTATTGCCTAAGAAGGAAGTTATGGAACTGCGCAAGGAGCAGGACCGCTTAACTCGTTTCCTAGGTGGAATTCGTGGAATGAAAACCCTACCCGGTGCTGTGTTTGTCGTTGACCCACGGAAAGAACGCATTGCAGTGGCCGAAGCACGCAAGCTCGGAATTCCCATTGTAGCGGTTGTGGATACAAACTGCGATCCAGACGAAGTGGATTATGTGATCCCAGGTAATGATGATGCTATTCGTGCAGTCAAACTATTGACAACAACGATGGCAGATGCTGTTGTGGAAGCTAAGGAAGGCGCTAGCTTGGTCAGCGATGTTGAACAAGAGAGCAATGAAGCTACTGACGAAGAGTAGATGAAGAACAAAGAGGGAGTGGGAGAGTACTCTCACCCCTTTTTTCGACTAATTTTGGAGGAGGGTTTTTATGGCGAACATTACTGCAGCTATGGTTAAAGAGCTCCGTGAAAAAACGGGTGCTGGTATGATGGATTGTAAGAAGGCTTTGGTGGAGAAAAATGGCGACATGAGCGCTGCCATTGACTTTCTGCGTGAAAAGGGCCTTGCAGCCGCAGCCAAGAAGTCGGGACGGATTGCAGCAGAGGGTGTTGTAGAGTCCTACATTCACATGGGTGGCAGAATTGGTGTGTTGGTCGAAGTGAACTGCGAGACTGACTTTGTAGCCAAGACCGATGAGTTCCATGAACTCGCCAAGGACATTGCCATGCATATCGCTGCTTCCAAGCCAGAATACGTTTCCAGGGATGAGATTCCTGCAGAAGTATTGGATCACGAGCGTGCGATTTACAAGACGATTGCGGAAAATGAGGGCAAGCCAGCCCATATCATAGACAAAATCGTCGAAGGACGTGTTGACCGTTATGTTAAGGAAATCTGTCTCCTAGAGCAACCTTTCGTCAAGGATCCAGATATGACGGTGAACGACCTACTTACTGCTAAGGTAGCAAAGATTGGCGAAAAGATTTCTGTAAGACGGTTTACACGTTACGAACGTGGCGAGGGACTTGCCAAGCGTGAAGAAGATTTCGCCGCAGAAGTTCAAGCCCAGATGGGACAATAGAGAGCACCTCGGTGTTCTCTTTTTTTAAGTGGAGGGATCTGCTTCCAAACGCAGAATAATAAAGGAGTGATGTCTATGGCAGTGCCAAGGTACGAGAGGGTCGTACTCAAATTGAGTGGCGAAGCCCTCGGAGGCGATGGCTTCGGAATTGATCCCGAGGTGGTAGCAACAATCGCAGCTGAAATCTCTGATGTTCTAAAGCTTGGTGTGCAAGTGGCCATTGTGGTTGGTGGTGGCAATTTTTGGCGTGGAGCTTCTGGAAGTGCAAAGGGTATGGATCGGACCACTGCTGACCATATGGGAATGCTGGCGACAGTCATCAATGCCCTCGCCTTGCAGGACGCGCTCGAGGGATGCGGTGTACCAACTAGGGTACAAACAGCCATTGAAATTCGCCAAATCGCTGAACCATATATTAGGCGCAGAGCTGTCCGTCATCTAGAGAAGAACCGTGTCGTAATCTTCGCTACAGGTACAGGGAATCCCTATTTTTCCACTGATACCGCTGCAGCGCTACGGGCACTTGAAATCGAGGCTGAAGTCATCCTAATGGCCAAGCGGGGCGTGGACGGAGTCTATGATTGTGATCCCCGAACGAATCCCGATGCAACTCGTTATGAGACGATCAGCTACATCGATGTACTTAACCAGAATCTCGGAGTCATGGATTCTACCGCTACCTCACTGTGCATGGACAATGGTATTCCCATCATCGTTTTTAACTTTGATGAACCCGGAAATATCGAAAAAGCAGTTTGTGGTGTGAAGATTGGTACATACGTAGGAGGCGAACAACGTGACTGATCAAATCATGCAAGATGGAAAAACTAGAATGGAAGAGGTTATTGCTGCAACGAAGCGGGCATTCGCTAGTGTCCGAACGGGGCGGGCAAATCCAGCACTCTTAGATCGCATCATGGTCTCATATTACGGTACTCCGACGCCCTTGAATCAAATGGCCAGTGTAAGCGTGCCAGAACCTAGGCTCTTGGTCATTACCCCATGGGATAAGGGATCCATCAAGGATGTCGAAAAGGCGATTCTCACATCAGATCTTGGTCTTGTTCCAAGCAACGACGGCACTGTTATTCGTCTTTCCATTCCCACTTTGACCGAAGAGAGACGCAAGGACCTTGTCCGCCTTGTCCGCAAGGATGCTGAGGAACACAGGGTGGCAATTCGCAACATTCGGCGCGACCTAAATGATGCGGTGAAGAAGCTTGAGAAGAATGGCGATATCTCTGAAGATGAGTCGCATCGCGTGCAAAGCGAAATTCAGGAGCAAACAAATGCGTTTATCGAGCAGGTTGATGAGCTGCTTAAGGCCAAAGAAAAGGAGATTATGGAAGTTTGAGTGAACCAGGTAAGGCTGTAATGGACTGGGAATTCTTGATCGGATATCCTCTGGAAGAGGCTGAACAGATACTCCAGGAGGAAGGCGTATCCTATAGGCTTCAGTTCACAGCCGCACCCGGTAAGGTGTCCTCTCAGGAGGACGCTTTTGTTATCGCAGTGCGGAGTGACGAATCAGGAACGCTAGACTTAGTGTGCGCCAGCGCAGATTGGACTGTGAGTTGAGAGAGGTAGGGTGGGCAGTTGAATAGGAAGCAGTTGAATGGACTACCGGCACATGTGGCAATAATCATGGATGGAAATGGTCGATGGGCCAGCCGCAGAGCTCTGCCTCGCTTCTTTGGTCATCGTCAAGGTGTTAAGGCATTAAAGACAGCGGTTCGCTACGCCTCACGAAGGGGCATCGGCGCACTCACCGTCTATGCTTTTAGTACCGAGAACTGGACAAGACCCAGAGAAGAAGTAGATTTTTTGATGGATTTAATGCACAAGACCTTTGTTCAGGAAATCGAAGAACTCCATCGGGAAGGTGTTCGCATTCAGTTAGTCGGAGATCGCAGCACCTTGTCGCCAGACATTCTCAAGGTCTGGAATGATGCCGAGGAAATTACTAGGCAGAACACAGGGATGACCTTTAATGTGGCCTTTAATTATGGCGGGCGGCAAGAAATTCTAAACGTAGTACAAGCACTCGTTGGGCAAGTGGACAAAGGAGAGATCACGGTCGACGAGATTACCGAAACGACTATTTCTAGGCTTCTATACACACATCCTACTCCTGATCCGGACCTAATCATCCGTACCGGCGGCGAGATGCGTCTGAGCAATTTCCTGCTCTGGCAGGCAGCTTATAGTGAGTTTTACGTGACCGATGTACTATGGCCTGATTTTGGCGAAGATGACTTTGAACGGGCTCTCCAGGATTATTCAGGACGAGAACGACGCTTTGGTCAAGTATTGGCGAAGGAGCAGTAGATCTATGTTAGCGAAGCGAATTCTCACTGCCGTGCTCGGTATACCGATTCTTTTGGGAGCCCTCTACTTGGGAGGCTCAGTTTGGCGTACCCTAGTTTTTCTCATCATTCTGATCGGCCTTGTAGAATTTGCGCGAATCAGTGGACCCGGCCTTTATATCGATTACCTCGTGGTCGCGGGACTATCTTTTTTGGTGCTAACATATAGTGGATTAGATGGTACCAAGCTACTTCTGTGGCTCGTGTTCCAGTTTCTCTACTATCTAATCCGTGCCACATTTAGCGGGATGCATCTTTTCTCTTCTGCGTTCAATCTACTCGCCCTTTTCTATGTGGTCGTTCTTTATAGTTTCCTGGTATTAGTGCGGGAGGAGTTTGGCATCGTCTGGACCGTCTTTGGTCTTTCCGTTACTTGGCTCACGGATACAGGAGCCTATTTTGGCGGGATGCGCTATGGTAAGCGGAGGCTTGCTCCTTCGATAAGTCCGAAAAAATCCGTTGAAGGAGCCGTCTTTGGATTGCTTACCGCGGCCTTAACGGGGTTTGCTTTTGCCTTGCTTACAAATGGGTCTCCTGTGCGTACTGTTTCGTTTGCCATCGTTCTTTCCATCAGTGCTCAAGTTGGTGATCTGGTTGAGTCAGCGATGAAGCGTGAACGCTCAGTGAAGGACAGCGGTTCTTTATTGCCTGGTCACGGAGGCATTCTCGATCGATTCGACTCCTTAGCTCTGGTTTTTCCTGTCCTTTTTGCACTACTATCTGCATTTTCTTAAAGCTTCCTGGCCCCAGTAAGGGGTGTTAGTGTGAAGGGTGTACCGCAGTTTATAACGTTCCTAGGGGCTTTTTTAGGCATCTTGTTGATGTTGCGTCTGTCTTTCCCCTATTTCGGCCCTTTTTACCTAGGACTCCTTCTAGCCTTTCTGCTGGACGTGCCAGTGACGTTTTTGGAAACACGGGGCTGGTCTCGGTCGATTACGTCTCTACTTTTTGCAGGGGCTGCCTTCTTGACTTTGCCTGCAGTTATCACGATCTTCGTCGTACAGCTTTGGGGAGAGATTCAGGGGATCTCTGGCCTTTCTGATCTGTTACCTTGGCAAGTGGCTGAGCTTTCCCCTATGCTTCAGGTATTACCGAGCCTCGATGCAGGTGTAAGCTTGCAGACCGTCGCGAAGTGGGCATGGGTGATTCCAGACTTCTTTTTGATGTGGACGATTTCCGTCCTGAGTGCTTACTTTTTCTGCCGAGATAAGAGGAGTTTGACGAAGTTCTTCTTGAAAGAACTGCCAAAGTCCTGGGGCTTTAGCCCCCGAAAGATCTACCATGATACCACCGGGGCTATCTGGCGCTATGTGCAGGTACAGCTGTTTTTGATGTTGCTCTCCACGAGTGTAAGCATGGTTCTTTTCATGGTACTCGATCTTCCTTATCCTTTCTTGGCAGCTTTTTTTGTCGGTTTTTTTGATCTCCTGCCAATTCTAGGTCCAGGACTTGTCTATTTGATCCTGGCCAGCATGCAAGCGTGGATGGGAAATCCTCTTACAGCTCTAGCTTTAGGCCTAGGTTATCTGGTATTATTACTCTTAAGACAATGGGGAGAACCGCACTTGGTTAGCGAACGACTTGGGCTTCATCCTATGGCGGCTCTGGTTGGCCTTTATGCGGGTTTTCGTTTATGGCCTCCCTTTGGAGCCCTACTAGGTCCAGTACTAATGGTATTCCTCAAAGCATTCATACGTAAGGATTGATACTGATGACAAGTGTTGTTATCCTCGGTTCGACCGGCTCAATTGGCACCCAAACTCTAGACGTTTTCCGACATCATACGGGCTTTACCGTGCATGGTTTATCGGCAGGATCGAATTATGATCTGTTGCGGAAGCAAATTGCCGAGTTCAGGCCAAAATTTGCTTCCATCGCCAACAAGGAGCATGCCAAGGCTCTACAAGAAGAGTTTTCTATTCCGGTCTCAAGCGATCCTGAGTTTCTAGGTGAAATGGTAACGGATCCAGCTTGTGATCTGGTCGTTGTTTCCGTGGTTGGTTCCGTAGGTCTCAAACCGACCTTATTGGCTCTAGAAGCCGGCAAGCGAGTTGCACTGGCAAACAAAGAGACTCTCGTGGCTGGCGGTCACTTGGTCATGCAGTATCGCGATCAGATTATACCCATTGATTCGGAACATAGTGCCCTCTGGAACCTGATCGAAGCACGAGACCGAGATGATCTGGCGAAGATTATCTTAACTGCTTCTGGCGGACCTTTTCGCAACTACAAGGGATCTCTCGCAGAGGTTTCAGTAGAACAAGCACTCAAGCACCCCCGTTGGGATATGGGGGGGAAGATCAGTATTGACTCTGCAACGCTTATGAATAAGGGATTAGAGGTTATCGAGGCCCACTGGCTCTTTGATTTTCCTTACAGCCATATTGACGTTGTGGTTCATCCCGAAAGCATTGTGCATTCCCTTGTCCAACTTAAGGACGGAACACAACTTGCCCATCTGGGCACCACAGATATGCGCCTACCCATTCAGTATGCTTTGACCTACCCTGAAATATGGCCTTCCCCTGTGGAACCACTCGATTTGGTCAAGACCGGCAGTCTTACGTTTGAAGCAGTCGATTGGGAGCGCTTTCCTAGCCTGAGGCTTGCCTATGAAGCAGGCGAGGCTGGAGGCGAGAAACCCATAGCCTTAAACGCCGCTAACGAAGAGGCCGTAGCAGCCTTTTTGTGCGGAAGACTGAACTTTGCCGTGATACCAGAGATCGTAGAATCAGTGATGGAGACATTTAGGGGTAAATCATTTCCGACACTAGAGCAAATACTAGCCGTAGACCATGAGGCTCGTATGCGAGCCAGAGCCTTGGTGGACAAGAGAGGGTGACATCATGTTAACTTTGATTGCGTTTGTAGCGATATTCGGTACCATTGTTCTTTTTCATGAGTTAGGACACTTCACAGTCGCCAAGTTGGCGGGGATTCGTGTGTATGAGTTCGCCATCGGATTTGGACCGACCCTTGGTAGTTTCAGGCGAGGGGAGACCAAGTACTCCTTGCGGGCTTTTCCCTTGGGCGGTTTTGTGAAAATGGCAGGAATGGACGAGCCCGTGGAAGGTAGCGAGGAAGTTCCGGAGGACGATCCGAAGAGTTTCACGAATAAGAGTCTACCTTGGCGCCTGAGTACGATTGCTGCAGGCCCCTTTATGAACTTTGTTCTCGCTATTGTCCTTTTTGTCTTGTACTTCATGTTGATTGCCGTTCCACCGACGGTTACCTATGTAGAACCCGCTTCTCCAGCAGAAGTGGCAGGTCTACAGGCGGGGGATCTTTTCGTCTCTGTCAATGGCGAAAGTGTCAGTAGCTCAGAACGAATCGTGGAGCTGATTGGTCTTTCTCCGGGGCAGGAAATGGAAATGGTGGTAAAGCGCCAAAAGGAACTCGTTACCCTCACCATCACCCCAGATAATCGTGATGGTCTGGGCAGAGTGGGTGTAAGTATCGATTCCAAACCCCAATACCCATTCTTGGTTAGCGTTAGGGCTGCAGTGACGCAAACCTGGGGATTGACTACTCAGTTGATCAGAGACATCGGCATGATGATTACCGGGCAGCAAAAGGTTGAGGTTTCTGGTCCCATTGGTATTGTCCAGATTGTGGGAGAAACCGCCCGTCATGGATTCCCAAACCTGTTGATTCTAGCCGTCATCCTGAATATCAATCTAGGACTATTGAATCTACTTCCAGTTCCAGTTCTAGACGGCGGTTGGATCTTGATTCTCCTCCTGGAAGCGGTGCGCGGCAAACCTCTAGCGGCCGAAGCTAAAGGTATTGCCCAGTTTATCGGTTTGGCTCTCCTAGTGGCCTTGATGCTTTTCGCCACGTTTAAGGATCTTGCAAGATTTAACCTCTTTTCATAGACAAGGAAGTGGAAGCATGCGTCATTCAACTCGCCAGGTGATGGTTGGCGACGTGCCTATAGGGGCAGGAGCGCCTATTACAGTACAATCTATGACTAATACAGATACGAGGGACAGTGCGGCTACAACAGAGCAGATTGAGGCCTTAGCGAGCGCCGGCTGTGATATTGTTCGTGTGGCTGTGCCTGATCAACAGGCAGCCTCAGCTTTGGAGTCCATTGTTGCCCATAGTCCGGTGCCAGTTGTGGCGGATATCCATTTTGATCACCGCCTCGCACTTGAAGCACTGAGGGCCGGAGTGCATAAGCTACGCCTAAACCCAGGCAACATTGGTTCTGAAGCGAAGGTTCTTGAGGTCGTCAAAGCTGCCCAGGAACGCCAAGTCCCCATCCGAATTGGGGTCAACTCCGGTTCGGTATCCAAACCCTTGCTCGAACGCTATGGAAGAACTGCCACAGCGATGGTGGAAAGCGCCTTGGAGCACATCGCCATTTTTGAACGACTAAACTTCCATGACATTGTGGTCTCACTGAAAGCCACCGATATCGACATGACAGTCGAGGCCTATGAAGAGCTCAGCAGACGTGTGTCCTACCCTACGCACTTAGGTATCACAGAGGCCGGTACGAAGTGGTTTGGAACTGTGAAATCCGCCGCCGGTCTGGGTGCCCTTTTGTCCCGTGGTTTAGGAGACACCCTCAGAGTATCTCTCACGGCTGATCCTGTGGAAGAAATCAAGGTTGGTTGGGCTATTCTCTCCGCACTTGGACTGCGCCGAAGGGGTCCTTTGTTTATTTCGTGCCCCACTTGTGGAAGAACTGAGATTGATCTAGAAGGAATAGCAGGCGAGGTGGAGAAGCGTTTAAGTGATTTCCCCCTGCCCATCACCATTGCGGTTATGGGTTGTATCGTAAATGGACCGGGTGAGGCCCGGCATGCTGATCTAGGCATTACAGGGGGTAAGGGTGTCGGGCTAGTTTTCCGCCATGGCCAGATACTACGTAGAGTTCCTGAGGAGGAACTTGTTGACGCTTTGGTTGCGGAAGCCAATAATCTGCTAGCAGAAAGATAGGGGATACGCCATGTTAATGTCGCAATTATATTCACCTACACTTAGAGAGACTCCGAGTGAAGCTGAGATTATCAGTCACAAACTAATGCTCAGAGCCGGACTCATGCGCCGTTCCGCTGCAGGAATGTATGCATTTCTTCCCCTTGGTCTGCGAGTCATTCGCAAAGTAGAGCAAATAATTCGGGAAGAAATGAACGCCATTGATGGTCAAGAAGTGCTAATGCCGATCATCCAGCCTGCAGAACTGTGGGAGGAATCTGGGCGTTGGAAAGACTACGGCGATGAGATGTTTCGCCTGAAGGATAGGCAAGGACGTCAGTTTTGCTTAGGCCCAACCCACGAAGAGATCGTTACTGCTTTGGTTCGCTCAGAGGTGCGTTCGTATCGGCAGTTGCCACTTCGGTTGTATCAAATCCAGAATAAGTATCGTGACGAACGGAGACCTCGTTTCGGGTTGATGCGCGGGCGCGAATTCATCATGAAGGACATGTACTCCTTTGATCGGGATCATGAGACCCTTGATCAAAGTTATTGGGCGGCCTATCACGCTTATAAGAGGATTTTTGAGCGCTGCGGTCTTGAGGCCCATCCCGTCGAAGCTGATTCTGGAGCCATTGGCGGAGATGTAACCCATGAGTTTATGGTCTTGGCGGAATCGGGCGAAGACTTGGTCCTGTTTTGTGAGGCCTGCGAGTATGCGGCAAATGCCGAGCGGGCAGAGGGCGTTCGAGTACCGGTTCAAGAAGGCGAGAAGACAGCCTTCGAGCCACTAGAAACCGTGGCGACCCCTGGTGCAAGTACAATCGATCAGATCAGCGCATTTCTCGGTGTAGAGCCGAAGGATTGCATCAAGACCCTAATCTATCTGGCAGATGGTAAGCCGATTGCCGCACTTGTTCGAGGCGATCATGAACTCAACGAAATTAAGCTCAAGAAGTTCCTTCAATGTGTAGAGCTTGAGTTGGCAGATGATGAGACAATCTTTAAGGTCACGAAGGCACGGACTGGTTTTGCGGGTCCGGTAGGTTTGAGCATTCCATGCTATGCCGACTATGCCATAGAACATATCGCTAATGCGGTAGTGGGTGCCAACAAGGATGATCATCACACCCTCAATGTCAACCTAGATCGTGACTTCCAAGTAACTGCATTCACAGACCTCAAGGAGACGCAACCTGGCGATCCATGTCCTAGATGCTCTGGTACGCTTCAGGGAGCCCGGGGAGTCGAGGTCGGGCAGGTCTTCAAACTAGGCACGAAATACTCTGATGCGATGAGCGCCACGTTCTTGAATGAAGACGGCAAGGAGACTCCGTTAGTTATGGGTTGTTACGGGATCGGAGTAGGGCGTACAGTAGCAGCAGTTATCGAGAAGAACTATGACGAAGACGGTATCATTTGGCCCCTTTCTATTGCACCGTATCAGGTGGTCGTAGTCCCTGTTAGCATGAAAGATGAGGCTCAGGCCAGTGCAGCGCAAAGCCTTTATGAGGAACTTCAAGCCGAAGGTATAGAAGTTGTCCTAGATGACCGTGACGAGCGTCCGGGAGTGAAGTTTAAAGATGCTGACTTAATCGGTTTCCCCATCCGCGTGACGATTGGGGCGAAGTCCTTAGAACAAGGACAAATGGAGATCATCTGGCGTAGAACGAAAGAGAAGCAGAGCTTGCCAATTGAGGCCATCGTGCCAACAATCAAGAATTTCTTAAGGGATGGGGACCAGATTTGAGTGTAGCCGCGATAGTTCCTGCTTACAACGAAGAGCAAACGGTGGGCCTGGTTGTGGAGGTCCTTCTCGCAAATCCGGTAATTGATGAGATCATTGTAGTCAGTGATGGTTCCACTGACAAGACAGCTGCGGTAGCCTCCCAATACCCCATTAGGGTGATCTCCCTAGAACAGAATGTAGGCAAGGGTGGGGCGATGAAGGCCGGGGCAAATGGCACGTCGTCTGACGTTTTGCTGTTTGTTGATGCGGATCTTGTTGGTCTGCAATGCAAACATATCGATGCACTTCTAGAGCCTGTTTTGTCGGGTAGGACAGAGATGAGCATTGGAGTATTTTCTGAGGGACGAGTCTCCACAGACCTGGCGCAGAAGATCGCTCCATCCCTCTCTGGACAACGGGCTGTCAAGAAGGAACTCTTTGATGCCGTACCTAAGCTGGAAAACAGCAGATTCGGGGTCGAGATGGCCTTGACCCACTATGCGGAACATCGTGGCGTGGAAATCATTAAAGTACCACTACCTTCGCTTTCTCAGATAACCAAGGAGGAAAAACGGGGATTGTTACAGGGACTCCAGGCACGTATGGAAATGTATCGAGATATTGTCAAGTCCATGCTGACTGACCACAATGAGGATTAATATTGAACCCTAATGGTTCGAGCCCCTAGGGGCTCATCTTTTTTGGAGGTGATTTTGTGGCTTCCGTTTATCTTGAACCCGAAGATAAGTATTACTTAGCTTCACTAAGCTCGAATCCCCTTGCGGCCAGCCTTGAAATTGTTAAGATTGGTGTGGATTCTGAGCGCAGAGAGTGGACCTTTGTCATTGAAGGCAGACCTCAGGGTGATCAAGCTTTCTGGGATGAATTAAGCCAAGCGGTCCGTAACTTGGTGCCTGAGGTCTTAAGTGTGCGCTTTGAGTGGACTGTCGACGACGATTCGGATGAACTATATTTGCAGCAAGCTTTCAAGCAAGTTCGTATGGTACAGCAGGCTTCTGTTGTGGCAGAAAGTGCCAATTCAAATGGTAATGGGAATGGTAGCCCAAATGGGAGGCAGAATAATCGCCGCAAACGGAGCCTCCTTCAAAGCTCCATCGGGGGACAGGCCGTACCCATTGCAGATCTTCTAGAGGAAGAACGAGGCGTTGTGATCGAGGGAGAAGTTGTCTCCTTTGAATCGAGACTCACCCGGACAGGAAAGACTTTGATCATGTTTGATCTCTATGATGGTACCGATTCTCTGAGCTGCAAAGCATTTCTAGATGAAGCGGAAGACCTGGGAATCAAGAAGGGAACATGGTTCAAAGTCCGGGGCAATTTACAGTTTCAGTCCTTTGACAATCAACTGGCCCTCATGGTACAAGGCTTAGCTCCAGCACAGGAGCCCCCTGGCCTTAAGGATGAGGCGGCTGAAAAGAGAGTAGAGTTGCATCTTCACACCAAAATGAGTGGCCTTGACGGCACGATTAATGTGGCTGATGTCGTGAAGCTAGCGGCATCGTTAGGCCATGAGGCTCTAGCTATTACGGATCATGGCGTTGTTCAAGCCTTTCCTGACGCCCATAACGCAGGCCGGAAACATGGGATCAAGATTCTCTATGGAGTAGAGGGGTACTTGGTGGACGAGGCAGGGAGCAAAGGACGTTCCTACCATATCATCATACTGGCTAAGAACCAGGTTGGTTTACAGAACTTGTATCGTCTTGTTTCCGCTTCTCATTTGGAGGACTTCTACAGGACGCCGCGTATTCCCCGGGCATTACTGCAAGAGCACCGGGAAGGGCTGATTCTCGGTTCTGCCTGTGAGGCGGGGGAAGTCTATCAGGCTATCCTGACTGGTAACCCTGAGGCGGGCAAGATTGCCTCCTTCTATGACTATTTGGAGATTCAACCCTTGGATAACAATGGGTTCCTGATTGGGTCCACGCATGTTCAATCCAGGGATGATCTGATGCGGATCAATATGCAAATCGTTAGACTTGGTGAACAGCTGAACCTCCCGGTGGTAGCAACGGGAGACGTGCACTATCTCCGTCCCGAGGACGGCTTGATTCGAACCATCCTCCTAGCGGGTCGAGGCTTTGAAGACGCTGAGCGTCAGACACCCGTTTATTATCGTACTACCAGCGAGATGTTGGAGGAGTTCTCGTATCTAGGCGCGGAAAAAGCTCATGAAGTTGTGATCGCCAATCCACGCAAAATCGCAGCCCAAATTGAAGAGTTGAAGCCCGTTCCTGACGGGTTGCATCCACCTCATCTTGAGAACGCTGAAGAAGACCTAGAACGGATGACCTACAAGGCAGCCAAAGCGATTTACGGTGATCCCTTACCGCCCATTGTGGCCGCTCGTATCGAGCGCGAGTTAAAGGCCATTATCGGAAATGGATATGCTTCGTTGTACCTGATCGCCCAGAAACTCGTTAAGAAGTCCCTGGACAATGGATATTTGGTTGGAAGCCGCGGTTCCGTAGGTTCATCCTTGGTCGCGACCATGTGTGATATCACAGAAGTGAATCCCTTGCCTCCGCATTATGTCTGTCCGCAGTGTTTCTGGTCTGAGTTCTTCACAGAGGGTGAGGTTGGTTCCGGTGTAGACTTGCCTGAGAAAGACTGTCCGAAGTGTGGTTCTGTAACACAAAGACTGGGCTTTGAAATACCCTTTGAAGTGTTTATGGGTTTTCATGGCGACAAGGTTCCTGATATTGATCTCAACTTCAGCGGTGAATATCAGTCGCACATTCACGATTATACAGTCGAACTCTTCGGATCCGAAAAGGTTTTTCGGGCAGGAACCATCGGGACGCTGGCAGACAAGACTGCTTACGGTTTTGTCATGAAGTATCTCGAGCAAAGCAATCAGACGAAACGAAGTGCAGAGGTCAATCGCCTTGTTAGCAAACTGGCCGGTGCCCGCAGGACAACTGGCCAGCATCCGGGAGGAATGGTGGTCGTACCTCCAGACAAGGACATATATGATTTCACTCCCATCCAGTATCCAGCGAATGATTCCAGTAGCGGCACGATTACAACGCACTTTGAGTATCATGCCCTCGAAGACTGTCTGGTGAAATTGGATATTCTCGGTCATGATGATCCAACCATGCTCCGCTTTTTGCAGGACTTGACAGGGGTTTCGGTACAGGACATCCCCTTAGATGATCCAGACACTATGGCGATCTTCTCTTCCCTGGAGAGCCTTGGCGTCCGAGAAGAGGACATTGGAACCCCCGTTGGTACTCTGGGTGTACCAGAGTTCGGGACGCGTTTTGTCAGGCAAATGCTGATTGACACTTCACCCAAGACCTTCAGTGATCTGGTGCGGATTAGCGGACTCTCTCACGGTACAAATGTCTGGACGAACAACGCCCAGGACCTGATCCGATCAGGCATCACAGATCTGAGCAATGTCATTGCCACTAGGGACGACATCATGTCTTACCTCATGCTTCAAGGTCTTGAAGCAGGCGATGCCTTTAAGATTATGGAGAAGGTTCGCAAAGGGCGCGGACTCAGTGAGGACGATATCAAGCTCTTGCAGAGCTTTGAGGTACCTCAATGGTATATTGACTCCTGTAACAAGATTTCCTACATGTTCCCCAAGGCCCACGCAGTGGCCTATGTGATGATGGCTTTCCGAATTGCCTATTTTAAGGTTCATTATCCATTGCCGTATTACTCGGCCTTGTTCTCACTACGTGCAGGCGACCTTGATGCCCAGCTCCTAGTGGGAGGCCCCGCTGTGGTCAGGGCAGAAATGGAAGCAATTAATGCCAAAGGCTTTGAGGCAACTCCAAAAGAGAAGAGTACAGTGACGCAACTCGAGATTGTCCTAGAGGCGATGGCCAGGGGTGTAAACTTCTTACCTGTTGACCTCTACAAATCGGCGGATCAGGTATTCTTGATCGAAGATGGAGCTTTGCGATCACCATTTGGATCCCTCCAGGGAGTCGGTGCCAGCGCCGCCCTTGGTATCGTGGAAGCACGGCGAGATGGAGAGTTTATCTCTATTGAGGATCTGAGGCAAAGGGCCAAGATAACGAAGGCAGTAGTGGAGACACTACGACTCCACGGTACTCTGGCTGACCTGCCTGAGACGAATCAATTGACACTTTTTTAGATTATGTGGTATAATATGTGTATCTGAACTGATGTGCGGCCGGGAGAGTGGGGTTTTTACCCACTCTTTTGACGTATGCGATTAGAAAAGGGGCATAATTTTGCTATAGAGGGGGCGATTTGACGCGTGGCACGTGTTAACATCGTAGAATTGGTTACAGACTGGGTTGAAGAAATTGTCAGAGACACGGAGCTCGAACTGGTTGATGTTGAGTATGTAAAGGAACACCAGAATTGGATACTGAGAGTATTCATCGACAAACAAGGTGGCGTCGATCTCGAGGACTGTGCGGACGTCAGTGGAATGCTTGACAAGAAACTTGACGAAGCAGACCCCATTCCTGGAGCCTATTCTTTGGAGGTATCGTCGCCTGGCTTGGAACGTCCCTTAAAGAAGGCCAGTGATTATGTGCGCTTTGCGGGCCGGCAGGTCCAGATTCGGACCTACTCAGGAATCCATGGTCGCAAACGTTTTGAAGGTACTCTAGAAGGTTTTGAAAATGACAATGTCTTACTAAAATGGGAAGGGGAGACCATAGAGATTCCCCTAGAGCTAGTATCCAAGGCCAATTTGGCTATGGAGCTCTAATACGGGAGGCCAAGACTGATGAATTTGGAATTTATTGGTGCGTTAACAGAGCTAGAGAAGGAAAGAGGTATTTCCAAAGAGCTTCTACTAGAAGCCATCGAGACCGCAATCATCTCCGCTTACAAGAAGAACTACGGAGCGAACTCCTCTGCAAGTGCTCGAGTCGAGTTGAATGATAAGACAGGCGAGATTCACGTTTACTCTAGGCGCCTGGTGGTTCCCGAGGTGCAAGATGATACTCTGGAGATATCTCTCGAGGATGCCAAAGCTTTGGACGCGAACTATGAGCTCGATGATATTATCGAACAAGAAGTTACTCCCGCCGATTTTGGCCGCATTGCAGCCCAGACCGCCAAACAGGTGGTCATTCAGAAGATCAGAGAAGCGGAGCGTTCTATCGTCTACGATGTGTATTCAAATCGTGAAGGCGATGTTGTGACCGGTACCGTACAGAGAGCGGATCAAAGGCAGGTCATTGTCGATCTAGGTGACGTAGAGGCTGTATTACCCTTAAGTGAGCAAATTCCTGGCGAGCGATATGAACATCACATGAGACTTCGTTTCTATATCAATGAAGTACGCCAGAGTAGCAAGGGACCCCAAGTGTTTTTGTCCCGGACCCATCCGGGATTGTTGCGGGCCTTATTTGAGTTTGAGGTACCAGAGATTCAAAGCGGAGAAGTTGAGATCAAGTCTGTAGCCAGGGAAGCAGGCAATCGTTCCAAGATTGCCGTGTACAGTCGCGATCCAAATATTGATCCTGTGGGTGCTTGTGTTGGAGCTCGTGGTTCACGAGTACAAGCGGTTGTGGCGGAGCTTGGCAACGAACGAATTGACATTGTAGAGTGGCGTAGCGACTTAGAAGAGTATATCAAAAACGCTCTGAGCCCTGCCAAGGTTCTGTACGCAATCATCAACGAATCCGGCAAAGTAGCCCATACAGTGGTGCCAAACGATCAATTATCACTGGCCATCGGTAAGGAAGGACAAAATGCCCGTCTTGCCGCACGCTTAACTGGTTGGCGGATCGACATTAAGAGCGAGGAACAAGCAGCTGATTTGCCAGAGTTCCTCCCACCAGTTGTCGAAGTTGAAGAGACGCCAGAAGAACAGTTCGAAGACGTGCCTGAAATGGACGAGGAAGTCGTTGAGGAGGCCCCAGAGACTCCAGCTGAAGACGTAGAGGTTGAAGCGCCAAAAGTGAAAGAGCCAGAAGCAGAGCCTGCAGTTGTGGAGATCAGTGAGGAAGACTTGGCATCTCTCACCAACATCACCAAGCGGAAGAGTTGGCAAGAGCGCTTTGGCAGTGTAGAAATCGAAACGGATGGCAGCACCTCGAAGGAAAAGCAGGAGACGGAGAAATCCAAGAAGAAGAAGGAAAAGGTGATTACGGATTTATCCCAGTTGGATTCCATTGATTTCAACTTTGGCGATAAGAAGTAGGTGATAGTCAATGCGCAAAAAGCATGTTCCCATGCGTACTTGCGTGGGATGTCGTTCATCTAAACCCAAGCGAGACTTAGTTCGCGTAGTGCGCGACCCCGAGGGTAACGTAGGACTAGATCTGACCGGAAAACGGTCTGGACGAGGTGTTTATCTCTGCCCCAGCGAAGAGTGTCTACAGAAGGCTGTAAAAGGTCGCCAACTCGAACGGGCGCTGGAGACGACAATCCACGGGGAGCTCTTTGCTGAATTAAAGAGGGTTTTTGATGAATAAGGTTTATAGTTATCTTGGTTTAGCGCGGCGAGCCGGGAAGGTTGTCTCGGGAGAACAAGCGGTGGTTGGAGGCGTTAAGAGGGGTCAGGTAAGATTGCTCTTGATCTCAGAAGATGCATCTTCGAACACCTACCGCAAGTTTAGTGCACTGGCTCAAAATCACAATGTTCGTTGTTTAGTCTATGGTGAAAAGGATCTCTACGGCCAAGCTTTAGGTCAATCCTCCAGATCAGTCTTGGGAGTCTTGGACCGCAATTTTGCCGATGTGATTCGGGCTCACATCCAGGAGCCAGTGAGGGAGAAGAATTAGGAGTGATGCTATGAAGAAAATAAGGATCTATGAGTTGGCAAAAGAGCTTCAGTTAGAGAGCAAGGTCGTTGTCGATTTCCTCCAAGATCTAGGGGCAGACGTGTCCAATCATATGAGCACGATAGAACCAGAGATCGCGGATATGCTGCGGGACCACTATGCACCCGATGAAGTGGAAGTGATCAAAGAGTTAGTTCCTGATGCAGAGGAAACGTCGCGTGTGACCAAGGTCAAGAAGCGTCCCCAAGAAGAACGACCAGAGAAGAATGATCCCAACAGGCAACGTGATAAGAAGAAGGGCGGTCAAAGAAAGCAAGAGGCAAAGCACCAAGCTAAACCGGCGCCTGAGAAAAAGGCGAAGGAGATCACCCTCGGAGAACAGGTGTCTGTAAATGAACTCGCCCAAAAGATAGGTGTAGCGGGCACCGAAGTGATCAAACAACTCATGAAGATCGGTGTCATGGCCTCTTTAAGTCAGAGTGTTGATATAGATATCGCCACTATTGTAGCCAGTGAGTTTGGGATTACAGTGACACCAGAACAAGACTTAGCAGAAGAGATCTTTGCCGATGTCTGTGAAGACCCAGAATCTCAAGAAACACGTCCTCCCGTTGTAACCATCATGGGCCACGTTGACCATGGTAAGACGACGCTACTTGATTCGATCCGCAAAACGAAAGTCACGGCTACCGAGGCAGGGGGAATCACCCAGCATATTGGGGCCTATCAAATTAACTACAATGGCAAACCCATTACATTCTTAGATACCCCAGGTCATGAAG
>JAAZLY010000013.1 GCA_012799115.1 Bacillota bacterium | reverse complement strand
CGCACGGTTGAGTGCATCAGAGAAACTTACATCACCTGGTGCAAAACAGGTCGCTCCCAGGGAAATACTGGGTCTGATCAGTGTACTTCCTGCCTGGATCTTGAGACCGGCTACAGCCTCCACTAGTCGATCCCCGACAGCTTGAACACCCTTTGGATCCAAGCCGTGGACGACCACGACAAACTCGTCGCCTCCCCACCGGATCACAAGATCAGAACTACGGATGTTTTGATAGACCACATCGACCACGCTCCGTAAGACTTGGTCGCCCAATTTGTGCCCATGGGTATCATTGATTCGTTTGAGACAATCCAAGTCAAAGATGATGATTCCCGGGCTAATGCCATTTTCCTCAAACTGCCTAAAGGCCTCGACCAAATAGTCACAACCGTAACGGCGACTGCTCGCTCCAGTGAGGAGATCACTATTGACCTCCACCTCAAGTCGACGGGTGTTCTCCCTGAAGTAGCGATACTCCACCGTCAACAACACGCCAATGGCCACAAGGACTAGAAGGACTACAACCAAGACAAGGCGCAGAGAAAGGAGGGATGTTAAGATGCTAGAACCTCGATCTTGAGGATTCTCCAAGTTGTCTAGATAGATGTCTCCCACCGTCTGGAAGGACAACCAAAGGGCGAAGCCGACTATGACGCATATTAGGATGACCAAAATGGTCATGGTTATTGTATGGGTGAACCTCGTCATCACTCACGCTTCACCTACCAACCAACTAAGCTTGTTTGCCTCAACCATGGACTCTAACTCCTCAGGCGACATCGGTCTAAAGTAGTAGTGCCCTTGAGCACAATCACAAAGTTTAAGACGTAAGAACTCCGCTTGAGCCTCGGTCTCAACCCCTTCTGCCAAAACCCCCAAACCCAGATTCTTCGCCAGGTTAATGATGACCTCTGCAATAGCCTGATCCTTTTTGCTTTGTTGCAGAGCTTGCACGAAGTGCATATCGATCTTAATGCCATCAATGGGCAAAGCCTTCAGGCGGCTGAGGGAAGAATACTCGGTACCAAAGTCGTCGATCACAATAGAGACGCCAAGAGCCTTCAAGCGATTGAAGGTCTCCAAGGTGTAGCGCACATCGGTAATGGCAATTGTCTCGGTGATCTCAAGACCTAGGTACTCCGGACTCAGACCTGTCTCTTGGAACACATTCCTCACCCGGTCCACGAGGCGGGGATCGCTGAGCTGAACAACAGACAAGTTAACAAAGACCGGAAGAGGTTTGTAGCCAGCATCTTGCCATGCCTTGTTCTGCCGAGCAGCGGTTTTCAGAACCCATTCGCCAATACTATTGATCAGGCCATTTTTCTCCGCTATCGGTATGAACACGCCAGGGGGAACCGTTCCTAATTCTGGATGGTCCCAACGCAAGAGTGCCTCAAAACCAACGATCTCGCCCGTATCCATCCGCACCTGGGGCTGATAGTGGAGTGTAAGCTCCTCCCGGGCAAGGGCCCTAAAGAGGCTATTGGATATCTTCATATTCCGTTTGACTTCCTCTTTCATATCTACCGTACATAGGGCGTACTGGTGCTTACCATTGGCCTTAGCACGTTGCATAGCTAGCCCAGCGCTTTTGATCAATGCCTCTGGATTCTCGCCATCCATCGGGAACAATGCCACCCCAACGCTGGCAGTTACGAAAAACTCGTGTTCATCAATGACAAAGGGTTCCTGAAAGAGTTCCATAATCTTCTCGACGATCCCATGAATATCATGGTGGTCGGCAATGTTACCAGCCATAACCACAAACTCATCGCCGCCAAAACGGGCTACCGTATCCATTTTGCGCAGGCGTCCCTTAATGCCTTGGGCTACGGCCTTCAAGATTTGATCACCTAGGGTATGGCCCATCACATCATTGATCATCTTAAAGCCATCAAGATCGACAAAGATAACTCCTATGAAAACCTCATTGCGCAAGGCCAACTGGACCGCTTGGCTGAGTCGATCCTCAAAGAGCGTGCGATTGGGAAGCTTGGTCAGTTCATCAAAATAGGCTAAGAAGCGGATTTCCTGTTCCGATCGCCTCCGAATAACCCCATCCGAGACCAAGGTTCCGATCACCTTCAGAGCATCAAGACTTGCCTTAGACAACTGCCTCGGGCCGGACTGGAACTGAAAAGCCAAGACTCCAAAGACACCATCTTCCTCCTCTATGGGCAGAGCGACCACAGACTCGAGGGACTCCAGGTCAGCCAACCCTTCATGTGTGGCGGCCAAAGGAAGAAAATCCACTGCATCGGAGTACATAAGCTTATCGTCTTGGAACATCGACGAAAAAAGCCCGTTTTCGATGGAATAGGTGCTATCGTAGCGCGGGGGAACTCCTGGGGCACACCACTCATTAGCAACGCGCATCACTCCCGCACCCTCGTCTACTTCAAACAATACACCTCGCTCTGCCTGAAAGAAGGTCCCTACCCTATCCAGAAGTCGCGTGACACTAGCATCGAAATCGTTCTGCTGAGCCGGCAAGAAGTCAAAGGCAGTTGCAGAAATCAAGGCCTGTAACTCTGCGTTTTCCACGTTATCCCGGAGTTTCTGGACATAGATCGAATTCACGAAATTAGCAATCCAGTAAGCGACAACAAGTATGCCAACTCGCAGGAAGTAGTCTGACCCATCCCCTGGCACGCCCCGTATGCTGACAAAGAACCACAAGACGATCTGAGTAACAATAGCGGTTCCAGCTATAAGCTGAACCGGTAGCTTTGTATCGAGCACCAAGGCCACAATGATCAAGACCATGGAAAACGCCCACAACGTACGATCACCAGATCCGAGAAATCCGATATTAAATACCACAATGCTCAAGATCGTTAGGACAAGCACCATTGTGTCCCTCAGTCTCTCCCGTCGGATTCCCTTGGAGCCAAGGATCATAAAACCCGTCAGGGCAGAAACGATGCCCATCCGCAGCTTCTCTATGAGAACGGTCTCCGTGCCCAACAGATAGGATAGACAGGCTGGTAGTGCGGTCGCTCCACCGACAATGACAAAGGCCACTCCCAAAAAGTAGTACATCCGGCTTCGAGACGTCTCATCAAGAATCAAACTGCCCTTCCGCGCACTGGTATCAACCATCAAGTGGTAACGCTTGATGGCGTAATAGAAAGTTCCCAGAGGTATGAGGGCAAGGAGCGGGCTGATCTGGGGTAAGGGGCCACCAAAGAGAGTAGGAACTAAGACATCGAAAAAGGTACCCAGTAGGAACATCGCAAACAGGGACGCCGCGATAAGTCTGCCCTGGATTTTGTTCTTCGGATCAATGGCTCTGTGCTGCCAGAGTAGCATGACACCGATGCCCACTGATGCATAAACAAGATAATAGAAGTAGAAAAACCAGTCCCATCCGTTGTTCACAGCCACATTGACCCAACCAAAATCTGTGAGCTGTAAATTGTACTGCCCTGGGGCTATGGAACTCGACAGACCAAAGACATAGAGGCATACAAGAGCAGGGAGATAAAGTGATACGTTCACATAACGGAGCTTGAAGGGCAACTCAGCAGAGGTAAGTTGAAGAACGAACACGAGCAAGAGACTATAGACAGTAGACCAGCCTATAGCTGAAAAACGCCTCCAGAACAGGGCGGTCTCAAGATCGGGAGCAGAACTTGCCATCGCGAAGCCTAGAGACCAGAAACAAAGAGATATGCAGATCGCTATAAACCTTCGGTGCAAGCTACTGTTGTGATTCAAGCGAATCATAAAGAGGCCCATGAGCAAATGAGTCCCAAACGCCAAGAAGAACAGCATGGAAAATATGGACGAGCCAGTGCCCATGAGAAGACCTCCCTTG
>JAAZLY010000145.1 GCA_012799115.1 Bacillota bacterium | reverse complement strand
CTCTCGGTCGAGGCGGCAGTAATTCAAGTCCTAGTGCCAGGATCCGCCACTTGTACATCTCAAAATCAGCTTCATCTATCTTGAAAGCAACATGATTGTAGGAGCGTTCTGCTAGCGGCTCCCCTTCCATAATTGCAATCCAGAGATCGCCTATGGTAAAGAACTTTTCCTTGGCTATAGAAAACGTCCGCTCTCCACTCGTATACACTTCTTCAGCAGCGAAAATCATGGTGAAAAACTGCGAAGCTCGGTCCAAATCCTTCACCACAAATGTGAGGTGGCTCATTCCTGCGATCATTTATACACCTGCCCACATTAATCCATTTTCCCAACAACCCTAGTTAAGTGCTGCATCTGTATCCACTACTAAACAGAACAACTCGATAACCTCGATCCAACCAAAAATTTGTGCACAAAATAATTCAAACAGGTGAGATTATCTATAATAGGGCTTTGATGCATTAATTGCTCAGAGCCCTTTCCTATTGCAAAATCGTGTCTAGCCATGCACCCTTTTTCGGGTCACGGTTCGTAAAAGATCGAGCCAACTTGGTTTAGCTTCAGGTTCTGCCACCGGTTTCCCCTTAATCTGATGTTCCAAAAGGTAGTTAAAATAGGGACTATTTTTCTCGGGAAAACTCTGAGGATCTCTGATCATGCGAAAGAATCGTTCTCTATTCTCTAGGCAGCCCACTTCTAGTCCCCGTTCTCGAAAGAGCCTTGTTGCCACCTCGTAGCCCCTGGCAATCATCTGAGGAATGTACTCTACCTCAAAGGTGCCAATGTCGTAGATTAAAGGATTAATGGTCACAATTCTGCTGCCAACCAAGGCCCGATCCTGCAGGCGATCTCGATACTGAGCCCGCATGATGATATCTAGAGACTGGCTAAAAATCTCAAGGGGACCATCCTGCAGGACTGTATCCCTTCGCATACCAGCATACCCTAGGTTCACCCCAAGGACCCTTGTGGCCTTGCCGAGGCGAACTGCAATATTTACGGGATAGCCATCTCTCAAGGCGCCATCTACATAGCAATCAGGGCTTTGATCGTCTGAGAACTCTGCAGGGACGAAGATTCCTGGAATGCTAATGCTTGCCCGTACCGCTTGGGAAATGGTGAGATCATCCCTTAAGGGATAGCCAGCACACTTACCCTCCCGATCTAGAGTGAGTCTTAGGGTCTTGTAGTCGCAGAAAACCGTTTGTTGACCACTATTGAGGTTCACCGCCGGAATCAAGAGCTGACACTTCTTCAAGTCTTCAAATCGCTGAATTGGCAGGCTTTGGGCAATTATTTCCTCTAGAGCGACACCGCGCACAAGACCTGTAAACTTTTTATAGTCGAGAGTCAATAGCGATATGATGGCTCCCCGCCAATTGGGATCCACGACTTTTCCCTTGGCGCGGGTATACTCCAAAAAAAGCTCCTCAAGCTGCCTGGCACTTAGGCCCGTGGCATAAAGGGCGGCCACAATCGAACCACCAGATGTTCCTACTATCACATCTGGTTCTAGAGCATATTCTTCTAGAGCCTTCAACACTCCTACATGGGCTGCAGCACGCACACTACCTCCCGATAAGACAAAAGCAAGTCTCTGTTTCAAGTCGATTACCTCCTCAAAATCCATATATTCTATACAGATTTGAGAAGCTTGTTCGTGTAAGTGGAACAAAATAGTCAGGGTACCCAATTCCCAGTATTCTGTCAATTTACGCTACAAAAATGGGGAACGCTTTTGTTCTGTTTCTGCTAGAAAATCAGGGTTTTGAACACTTGGGGCCGCAGTAGCACGTCCATTTGGGTTATTGGCCAATATCGCCAGATAGCTCTACCCACAATTAAGTTGCGAGGTAAGAAGCCTACCCGTCCAAAGCGGCTATCTTCACTGTTATTCCTATTATCTCCGAGAACAAAATACGTCCCTTCCGGAACAACTTGGGCCGAAAATCCAATGCGCGCTGGAGCAAAGGTGTAATTCTCCTCAATCGGCTGATCATTAACATAAACAACACCCTGGGTAATAGCCACCTTATCTCCAGGCAGACCAATCACTCGCTTCACAAACTGCTCACTCAGATTGGATGGGTTCTTAAAAACAATGATTTCTCCCCTAGACGGCTCAATAAACCGATACGAGATTTTATCCACCAGGAGTCGTTCACCGTGTTGCAAGGTGGGAAGCATAGAGTCGCCATTCACAGTGTAGGCCCGAGCTATGAAGATCATAATGAAGGCGGCAATCAATACTGCTGAGCCTATTGTCTCTAAAAGTTCGCGAATTTGGCTTTTCGGTTTTCGCACTACTGGTTTCAATATGTCAACCTCCAACATTTCGGCATTTCTAGATATGTTCCTAGGAGGGTTCCACATCAACTACGTCAAATCCTGCCTGTTTTCTCCTGGAAAGGCTGGAAAGGAAAGCCAAAGCTAGAGCTGCCAAAAGCAAGACTGACAAACCTCGTTATAAAGGTGCAGTGACTCTCGGAACAAACGTTCATCTCGCACACGAAGCGCTTCATCAATTTGCTCCTTTAAAGTAATGGCCCACAGAATTAGATCCACTTGTTCCCGGATAAAAGCTCCCCAACCTGGCCTAAGGGCCATTGGAGGTATGGCTTCATTCGGTATCGCTATCTCTCCATACCAATCAGGGATATCCTCCTTAAAGACAAGCTGTACATGGAGTATTCCGCTAAAATCCTGGAGAACATCCCAAGCCTTCAAAGGATCTTGAATGGGAGCCTCCCTAATCTGTTGCTTTTCCTTTTTCAAACCTCCATTCACTAGGGTCAGATGTTCCGATTCATGACCGAGTTGCAGTTCAAAACCAGCTTCAGACGTTCCTACTTGGGAAATCAACATCGTATTCGGTAGGTAGTCCCGGGTGGTAACAAAGACAAGCTTCTTCAGCAAGGCCGGATGCACACAGATCTTCTCTAAGAGAGCCTTGCTGTGTTCGTGCTTTAGGGGGACCTCACAAAAACGGCGCAACGCATATTCTTTGTGTATGACCATCTTGCCCCTCCTTGCTTGCTTAAAAAGTCAATACACTATATGCGAATTTGCCGCAAGAATACTCTTCCTTTGCTCTCCTAAACATGCAGGGTCAACCCATCGTAGGCTGGGAAAACACCTTCGGGCAACGCTTTCGCTAGTTCTTGATGCTCAAGTAAATGGGAAATATGAGTGAAATACGTACGCTTCGCTTTGAGTTTCTGCACCAGATCGAGGGCCTGGCTCACATTCATATGGGTGGGATGCGGTTCGTGCCGAATTACACCTAGAATCAAGATCTCCAAGTCTTGAAGTCGATCCATAGACTCTGGGGGAATATAGCTACAATCGGTTATGTATGCGAGTTTGCCAATGCGATAGCCCAGAATGGGCAAACGTCCATGGACAACTGGAATGGGCTCCACCATCACATCTTTCACCCAAAAGGAATCCTCGACCACGATCGTTTCTACTTGGGGTTTTCCTCCCCCTTCCTGCGTCTTGCGGAAAACATACGAAAAGACTTCCCTCATCTCTCTCACCGTAGGTTCATTACCATAAATGGGAACACTTTGACCACTAAGTTTGCTAAACACGCGTAGATCATCAAAACCAAAGACATGATCGGCATGACAGTGTGTATAGAGTACAGCGTCAACCTGCTGGATATCAGCCCGGAGAGCTTGTAGGCGAAATTCTGTAGCCGTATCGATCAAAAGGCTTGTCTCCTTTTCGCGTATCCAAAGGGAGCTTCGTGTACGTTTGTTCTTTGGGTCATCGCTCTGACAGACCGCACAGTTACAGGTCATGACGGGTATACCGTGGGATGTACCGGTTCCCAAAAAGGTTATTTCCATAATACCATCCTTTCCCTCCTTGACTAGAATGTTTGTTCTGTATTATAATTTTATCGAACGCATGTTCCCTTGGAGGTGTATTACGATGATCGTCTACTGTGGCTTACGCCACTTTTATATTCGCCATTTTAACCCACCTCAACACGATGCTTATTACATTTTAACACACAACAGAGAAATCTGGGACTTTTCCCCTGAGCTCAAAGAGCACGGTTTCACTAATCAAACCAAAACCGCTTTATACTTGGATAAACCAGTGCTCACACTCCCCATTAGCTTAAATGACTTCGACATCTACGCGCAGGATTGGCATAAGTTCTGTCAACTCTATACCGAGGAGCTCGAAGTGGAATATCCCCATGCCTGGTACTTACGTTTTAGTCAACCAACCATTTTCGAGCAATTTATTTTGGATTTTAGTCAAAGACTACAGCAACAAAAGGACGGTGGCATTTGGGGCGCCGGTCCAAGCAAGTTAGTGGCCAAACTCGCAGCCCACAACCGCTCTGGGCAGAGCAGAATTGTTACCCCAGAGCAAACGAAGAGCTTATTACGTCAAATCCCTTTACATCGACTCCCCCTCCCCGAAGCAGAGTCCTTAGAAAGACTGGGCATAAAAACCATTGGCGAATTGGACAGCATACCACTTGTCGAGCTAAGTATTCAATTTGGTCAAAGAACAGCTACACTTTTTGAAAAGATTGGGCGCGGTGAAGATCTTGTTCCATTTCAGCCCCTCCAAGCCCAAGAGTATATCTGGTCCTTAGACTGTACTACACTTGAAGGCTTCTTAAGGCCACTTGCCCCCTCTGAACTCAAGCCCTATCTTGAGCAAGGAGCCATGAAACTTGCCGCCACCTTGAAAGACCAGCACAAAATCGCTGGTCAAATTACACTCGGGGCACATTTGGAACAAGAAGCCTACTTTGAGAAAACGCGCCAACTTAAAGAGGCTACAGATGACCCTGGGGTAATAAAACGGATTGTAGAAAGCCTCCTACCCGAAACATACATTGCAGAATTAGAGATTGTAGTTGGCAAATTAGAAGCATCCTCTTTGGCTCAACTTACGATGTTTTGGGAACCTCAGGTGCCAAGAATAATGGATGAAGAGCTTGCATGTTACGCTCAAGTTGGCATAGAGCTTCCCCGCAGAGAACGACTCTTAATGCTCTGGGAGGAGTATTTTAATGAGCAAATTCATTAATCAACCCATTGAACTCAAGTATGTGGGGGATTTCCCCCTTTCTTTTTCCTTTGGACAGAACTTCATTATCCAATACATTGTGAAGCATTGGCGTGAAGCAGGGCAATGGTGGCTTGGCGAGTCCGAACTTTTTATTTACGAAGTAAGCACCAACCTTTGCCACTGTGAGCTGCATTTTTTGCCAAACAAAAACACGTGGATTCTATATCGTTTCACCGATTGAGTGGAGGTTCGTTATGTTTGTCCATCTTCACGTTCACTCTCCATATTCGTTTCTTGACGGAGCCTCTTCACTTGAGGCTTTACTTAACCAAGCTGCCCATTGGAATATGTCTGCGGTAGCCTTGACGGATCATAGCAATCTTAGCGGAGCGGTCGAATTTCAAAAGATCGCCCTAGATTTAGGAATAAAGCCAATTCAGGGAGCAGAGATTACGACCGAAGATGGAACGCATCTTACTCTCTTGGCGGAAAATAAGACAGGCTACATTTCCTTATGTAGGCTACTTACAGAGGGCTATGCCCATGGTTCTAGACACCAGGCCCTAGTACCCTGGAAGTCGTTAGCGAAACATTGCCAGGGCCTAATTGTTCTGAGCGGCTGTCACCATTCTGGTGTAGCCCGGGCTCTCCTGGTCAAGGATTATCATAAAGCAAAAGAAGAAGCTTTACGCCTTGTGGAGCTCTTTGGTGTAGGGCAAGTTTATCTAGAAATGATCCATAGCTATCTCCCTTTTACAAAGCATCTCCTGGGGGAGCTTTTTAAACTCCACGAAGAGTTGCACATCCCCTTGGTCGCCACAAACAATGTTCATTACCTACAGAAAGACGACTTTCACATTCATGATCTTCTAGTCTGTACACGTACCCAAACCAAGCTCAGTGAGCTTCATATTGAACGCCCATTAAATGGCGAAAACTACTTCGCCTCACCCGAAGAGATGGCATCGCGCTTTGCACCTTTCCCCTCGGCCATCCAAAACACGCTGGAGATTGCTGAGCGCTGTGAAGTTGCCCTTGACTTGGGACGAAATCTGTTCCCCCGTTACTTTCCCGGTGCAGGGCCAGAAAAATCCATCCGTGTTTTGCATGAACTGACCTGGGCCGGGGCCAAACGGCGGTATAAGGAGATTACGGTTCCATTAAGAGAACGGATCGAACACGAGCTACAGATTATCGGCCAGCTTGATGTAGCCGATTACTTTTTAGCAGTATGGGATTTGGTGCAATACGCCCAAAAGCAAAACATCCGCTACGCAGGTAGGGGTTCTGCAGCAGACTCGGTCGTCGTTTATTGCCTCGAAATCACAAATGTAGATGCCTTTGCCAGAGGACTTCTCTTTGAGCGCTTCTTGAGTCTAGAGCGGGCCCAAAAACCCGATATTGACATCGATTTTGATGCCCGCTACCGAGACCAAGTGGCAGACTATGTCTATAAGCGTTATGGTCCTGAGCGAGTTGCTTCTGTCTGCACTTTTCATACCTATCATGCCCGTTCAGCCCTAAGGGATATCGGGAAGGCTTTAGGTTTTTCCCAAACTGAATTACAGCAATTAACAAAGAACATCACCAGCGTACCCTCAGATGGAATTCGTTCTTTGCTAAATCGGCTTCCAGAACTAAAAAACCATCCCCTTCACCAAGCAAAATATGCTAAGCTCTTGGACTATTGTGCTGCCATCAATGGTTTTCCTAGACAAATCGGCACCCATTTGGGAGGACTAGTAATCAGCGGTGTGCCCCTAACGACTGTTACTCCTTTACAGCCTTCAGCAAAGGGAGTATTGATCACACAGTTCGACAAGAACACCATTGAAGATTTAGGACTAATTAAAATTGACCTACTTTCCTTGCGTACCCTATCAGCTGTTTCCAATACTGTGCAAGAAGTCGGGCCCAAATTACAGTACAACGACATTCCTACCGATGATGAGGCTACCTATGCGAGACTGCAAAAAGGTGATACTGTAGGGGTGTTTCAACTAGAAAGCCCAGCACAGCGGAGCTTACAATCCCGGCTGCAAACAGATCGCTTTGAAGATATTGTGGCAAGCGTAGCATTAATCAGGCCAGGGCCTATTAAAGGCAACATGGTGGACCCATTTATCGCTCGCCGCCATGGTCACGAAGAAGTCACGTATATTCATCCTAAGCTTGAAAAAATACTTGCCCCAACCTATGGTGTTGTCCTTTATCAAGAGCAAGTGATCGAAATCGCAACAGAAATTGCCGGTTTTACCCCTGGCGAATCGGATCGTTTGCGCAAGGTGATGACGAAGTTCCGCTCTCAACAAGAAATGGAACAAATTGGGGAAAGCTTTGTTACTAAAGCCATTGCACAAGGAATCGAACGAGACATAGCCGAAACGATCTTTTCCTATGTCGTAGGTTATGCTGGCTATGGGTTTTGCGAGGCCCATGCAGCCGCCTTTGCCGATACAGCTTATCGTACAGCGTACCTCTTGGAACACTATCCGGCGCAGTTTTATGCTGCACTCTTGAATCAGCAACCGATGGGTTTTTATCCTCCGAATACACTGTGCGTACAGGCCCGAAGCCGCGGCATCAAACTCCTACCTCTGGATATCAATACTAGTGATGTAGAGTTTACCGCAGACGACAATTCCATTCGAATCGGGCTCAAACAAGTAAAAGGAATGGAACAAGCTTTCCTCGACTCCATTCTTTCTGCCCGTAGTGAGCGATGTTTTTCCTCTGTACAGGATTTTGTCTACCGTACTACGATCCATAAGAATGTAGCGGAGAATCTAATTCTCGCGGGTGCTTTTGACGTACTCTCCAACAATCGCAGGGCCTTACTTTGGAACTTGCCTAAACTGTATCAAAATAAACAAGGGAGCCTCTTTCTAGAGACTCCTAACGAAAACCATCTAAGTGACTTCTCTCCCTTTGATCGCTGGCTTAGGGAGTATTCTGTCCTCAGTCTCACAGCCCAAGGGCATATTCTGGAATTTTTCCGACCACGCCTTCCCAAAAGTGTGCTGACGACTAAGGAAGCGGAACATTGTCAGGAGGGAATGGTGGAGGTAGCGGGTCTAGTCATACGTCCCCACAGACCGCCTACCCGAAGTGGCAAGACAGTGGTCTTTTTAACATTAGAAGACGAACATGGCCTAATCGATGTGACAATTTTTGAGGATATCTATCGAAAATATGCCAAGATCGTCTTCAATGAACCCTTGCTGCTAGTAACTGGCGAGATCTCCCGGCGAGATCCCAACGAAAGGGCCAGCATCATTGCCAAAGAAATCAGGTCTTTGCGCTAAAAGAACTGTGGCGAACTAACTTTTACCATGCGTTCTTCATCACCAGTCTCTAGATTCAGGTAGATTAGGTAGAAATCCCCTTCATACTGGACTCCAAGTCTTCTTGTTAGGACTTCTTCCTGCTTTTCATCGTGGATCAAAGCCAGCTTTTGATCGAGGATTTCTACCCCCTCTCGCACCATATCCTCTGGCTTCCAGGAAACTCCTTCAGCTCGGGCTACTTCAGTCTGCACTCTACTCTGGGAAAGGAAGAACGGAGTTCCCCAAAAGCCTATCACTTCACCATCTGTAGCACGAACCTGGACCCTAAGTGGTTCGCCATAGCGCAAGATACCTTCTCGATTTGGAACGAAGGTCAAGGTGACCCTATTTTGTAGCCTCTGTACATCAGTGATGTGCAGAGAGCCAAACCCCCTCTCTTCCAAGAACTGCGCACCTCTTGCCACCATTTCCTCCGTGCTGAGTGCAGCCTCCCTAGAATCTTCGGAGACAACTGTCATCCAAAGGACCATTCCGCCCCTTTGTGACACCTCCAGAACAAAGCGTTCCTTACCATTGATTGCTTCCACCGTATAAGAGGGAATACTCCCTTTTGTCTCATTTGTAACCTGAAAGGTCAAATCTTCTCGTCCACTAAAGATCCGTGCAGCCATTTCGGCTTGTTCACGCCCTATATTTTCACCAACAATCTCGCCTTGCCGCACGGGTGTACGAAGTTCTTCCACCCCTTCATTGATTGCTGTCAATGCTTGCATAAACTCTGGGACAAGTACCGAGGTTGATAGATACTCCTCCCAAGACACCAAAGGAGACTCATGATCTTTTTGCCAAAGGAGCTGTCCTAGTTCATGATTTACATACTCGATCTGCCCATACAGTGTCTGCAATGCTCCTTCATCAATCTCGCCCCTAACATATCGATATGTTTGCTCATACACTCTGTCTAGAACTTGGGCAATTCGCTCAAGATGAAACTCTCCTAGGGGCAGTTCACCCATATTGCTCTGGGCAGCGTAAATAAGACGGCGCAAGTTAGCAGCAATTAAGCTCTGCTGTTTGTCACT
>JAAZLY010000144.1 GCA_012799115.1 Bacillota bacterium | reverse complement strand
GTTCGCTTGTTCATTGCCTGTGTCATTGTCTACAAATACTACTATTTTGTCTTTAAGATCAAGACCCTCAAGCCAGAGATCCATTGTGAAGGTAGACTGAGGGATGCAGAAAAAGCATGAGAAAAGGGCGCTACAAGAGTCGCAGAACATAACAAAAGCAGAACGGGCATCCCAAACTAGGATGCCCGTCTTTTGGTTAGAGCCCTGTGGTCCCTCGAGCTTCCTACATGAGGAGGGTCTGAAACGCTCCGTAGCCCCTTTCTTCCATCTGATCATAAGGGATAAACTCCAAGGAGCCGCTGTTGATGCAATACCTTAGGCCGCCTTCTTCCTTGGGCCCATCCATAAACACATGCCCGAGGTGGCTATCACCCACTCGACTGCGAACTTCAATGCGGGCCAAGAGATGGGAATAGTCGTTGTTGTAGATTACAACATCACTCTGGATGGGTCGACTAAAACTCGGCCATCCGCAGCCAGAGTCGAATTTATCGGTAGACAGAAAGAGTGGTTCCCCAGTCACAATGTCTACATAGATGCCTAGCTCATCATTGTCCCAGTATTCGTTGTCAAAGGCATATTCGGTGTCATCTTCTTGGGTGATGGCAAACTGCTCAGGTGTAAGCATCTGTCGAATTTCCTCAAGGGAAGGCTTGTAGTAATCCTCAGCCTCCACACGGGGCTTCTCGTTGGGGATCGACGAGAGATCAACATGACAGTATCCCCAGGGGTTCTTAACGAGATAGTCTTGGTGGTAATCTTCCGCTAGCACATAGTTTCTTAGTGGTTGAATTTCTGTGACGATGCGGTCTTTGTGCTTCTTTTGCTCTTCCTCGGTCACCTGGTTGATGATCGCAAGGTCCTCTTCATCTACATAGTAGATGCCTGTTCGGTACTGGGTCCCTACGTCATAGGCCTGCCTATTAAGCACGGTGGGGTCGATGATTCCGTAGTAATAGGTGAGCAAGGTCTCCAGGGGTAGCACCTCAGGGTCGTAGACGATATAGACTGTCTCTGCATGACCTGTAGTATCAATGGAATAGTAGTCTGTTTGATCTGAAGCTCCATTTGCATAACCTACATTGGTGTAAATGACACCCATCATGCGATCGAAGTAGGCCTGGGTACCCCAAAAACACCCGCCGGCCAAGTAAAGTTCTTTGTATCTGCTATCTGCAAAGTTAGGCAGTACACGGTCGGGGAGAACCGGCTCCGCCTTAGTGTTCTTGGTTGGTACCATATATATCCCCGCAATCAACACTGCGAAAAGGACGATCCCTAGGATCTTCTTCAATGCACTGGAATGCATGGTAATACCTCCTTGTTGTAGTAATGCTTACTAATTGTATTATATCATGAATGAAGTAGGACTGTCCCTCACACAATTTGCCGAATATCGGAAACTTGCGTCCACAAGACATAAGAACAACACTCCGCCTGGTTTCAAGCGGAGTGTTTGTTGGTTCTGTGCTGGTTGGTCTATTTAGAAGATAGGAACACCGGGAACCTGGTTATAGCGAAATGCGTTTTGACCATGTACGAAGGGAGGCTCTGCCCCTTCCTCGACAAAAAGTATATAGGTACCATCGTCATCGTTACCCAAGACCCAGCGTAACGATTCATCAGGAACGGGCTCGGGTTCTCCCCAAGTTAATCCACCGTCTGTCGTTTCTTGTGCTGTTCGTTCGATAAAGTGGATCACGTCGCCTTCGACTTCGTACTTCCCTGTGACATAGAGATTCTGGAAAAACGCTGAAATGGCGACATGTGTTCCGTCAAAGTTGAACACCATGATATATCCCATACCTGGTCCAACTCCTTCGTACCTGCCGGTCTCTTCGTTCAGCTGAACTCCAGACCATGAACCGGCCATCCAGGCGCCATAAGGCATCTCCTGCCACTCAACGGTCTCAGTCTCGGCCATTGCTAGACTACTCGTGACGAACAGCAGAGCCAACAATAGAAAGACCATTCCGCGCCTCATTTGTCTCACTTCTCTTCCCCCTGTCTACTCACGCCCTTAGTTCTGCATCGGTTTCCCGATTTAATTATATGGTACGCTCTACATCGTCTTTTTTTCATTCAATCCATTTTTTTGCAAAAAAATGCGTAGAGAGGGGTTTAGCAAGGACTCATGTTAGCGGAACTCGTTAAATTGATCGATTTGCTCGAGGGCCTGTTCCCCCTTTATGGATAAAGCCAGCAGGCGCTGGTTTGAGCTACCCACAAAGGGTGTTTCTAGAGAACGCCTTTCTTGAATAAAGGGGCCATCGATCAGTAAGTCTGTTTCAGCGAGGAGGGCTGAAATACCATCGTCCTCTTTAGCAAGCTCTTGGAGACGTTCGAGGCGATATCCGGTATAGGTGATGACATCGCCACCTCGTTCATGAACTGCCTGGGCGATCTTTGCTAAGGGTCCTCCTTGTAGGAATGGCTCTCCCCCAGAAAAGGTGATTCCCTGACAGGCTAATTGTTTGTCATAGAGGGAGAGGATCCACTCAAGGGAGTAGAGACGTCCCCCGGCAAGAAGGTGAGTATGGGGGTTATGACAACCAGGACAACGATGGGGACAACCCTGCGTAAATAAGACAAAACGCAGGCCCGGTCCATCTACAATCGACTCCTCGACAAGAGAAGCCAGGCGAACTTCTTCGCCCAGCTCTGCAGTCTCCGCATTCTGATCAGGCTTTCGACGCAGTAGCTTTGCCCTGCGTTCCCAATAATCAAGCATGTTTTACCCTTTCTCCTACCTCTGCCCGTTTAGCATCGTTAAAACGCTCTAGGGTCCCCACCAAATACCCGGTAATCCTGCGGATTCGCTCGAATGGTTCCTGCTTGCTTTCCTTTCGCCCACACTGGGGACATGAAGTTCCAATCACGCCAGTATAGCCGCATTTGGGATCTCGGTCCAAAGGATGGTTGATCGATCCATAGCCTATTCCTGCGTCTTTCATGTATAAAATCAGGTCTTCAAAGACAGACAGATTCATGCTTGGATCCCCATCTAGCTCAATATAGGTGATGTGACCTGCGTTAGTTAACGTATGATACGGTGCCTCGAGGGCAATTTTTTCATAAGCGCTCACCTTGTAATATACGGGAATGTGGAAGGAGTTTGTATAGTACTCGTGGTTTGTAATGTTCTCCATCACCCCATAGCGTTCTTGGTCTAGTTTGACAAAACGACCAGAAAGCCCCTCCGCTGGGGTCGCCAAGAGGGTATAATTCAACTCTTCCTCCCGGGCCCGTTCATCGCATCGTTTCCTCATATGACTCACTATCTGTAAGCCAAGTTCTTGGCTTGCTTCGCTTTCACCATGGTGTTTACCAGTGAGCGCCACCAGAGTCTCAGCTAGACCAATGAAACCTATGGATAGCGTACCGTGACGGAGGACTCTCTCAATTTCTTCGTTTCGTTCTAAGGTGTTAGAATCGAGCCAGATGCCTTGACCCATCAAGAATGGGTAGTTCAGAACGAGCTTGCGTTTTTGAATCTCAAAGCGGTGACGAAGTTGCCGGAACACTAAGTCCATCCTCTTGTCCAGGAGGGAAAAGAAGGTGTCGATAGAACCCCGGGCTTCAATTCCAAGACGGGGCAGATTAATGGACGTAAAACTAAGATTTCCTCGGCCCTTGGTGACTTCTCTATTGGGATCGTAGATATTTCCCATCACCCTTGTACGGCAGCCCATGTACGCGACTTCGGTGTTGTCATCGTCGGCGCGGTAATACTGCAGGTTAAAGGGTGCATCCAAGAAACTGAAATTGGGGAAGAGCCGTCTTGCCGAAACGTGGATCGCCTGCTTGAAAAGATCATAGTTCGGATCGCCAGCCTTGCTGTTGATCCCATCTTTTACTTTGAAAATCTGGACTGGGAAAATCGGCGTCTCTCCGTTGCCAAGACCATCCTCTGTAGCCCGGAGCAGTTCGCGCATCACCAACCGAGCGGCATGAGACGTTCCGGTGCCGTAGTTAATGGATGTAAAGGGTACCTGAGCGCCTGCCCTAGAGTGCATGGTATTTAGATTATGAATAAATGATTGCATGGCTTGGTATGTAGAACGCTGAACACGCTTCTGGACGAGCTCCAAGAGTGCATGCTCTCTACGCTCAGTCGCCTCATTCCCCCTCTTGGCCAATGACGCGACCAAGTCCTCATAGTCGAATGTCAGGAGACGTTCAAGCTCTTCTTCTCCCAGGCCGTTGTCTCCAAAGAGCTGGCTCTCTTCTAGTAGATCCCGCAAATGTTTGCGACAGGTTTTCTGAACTCCCTCTGCCATAACGTTTTCAAAGTTAGGGATCGATTGGCCGCCATGCATTTCATTTTGATTTGCCTGAAGGGCAATGCAGGCTAGGGCGGCATAGCTTTCAATGCTTTGTGGTTCTCTCAAAAAACCATGCCCTGTGGAGAACCCTCCTCTAAACAGGCTTTGTAGATCGATCTGGCAGCAAGTCTCCGTTAGTAAGTAAAAGTCCTTATCATGGATGTGGATGTCCCCTTGGGCATGGGCTTTAGCCATGTCTTCTGGTAACACATAGTGGTCGATAAAAGATTTCGATGCCTCAGAACCATACTTCAACATCATCCCCATGGCAGTGTTGCCATCAATATTCGCATTCTCTCGTTTCATATCGGTGGCAGATGCTTCAGTAAAGGACAACCGCTTGAAGGTTTCCATCAGGGCGTTCTTTTGCTTCCGTACCTTGGCACGTTCGGCGCGGTAGAGGATGTAGACTTTGGCCGTCTGGGAGCTGCCATTTTCCATTAGGGTGAGCTCCACGATGTCTTGGATGTCCTCGACGCCTGGATTGGAGTTGACATCCAAATGTGAAACAACTTCAGCCGTTAGGCGATCAAGTTCTTCGTCAGATAAAGTTTCACTGGGAACATTCGCATTCGCTTTGGCGATGGCTTGTCTAATCTTGAAGTAATCAAATGGCACTAAGGTGCCATCGCGCTTTACAATCTGCTTTGGACTCTCAACGATGGTGGTAAACATTTTCATACAAAGCTCCCTTTCGTGGACAAAGAGAAAAGCAGGAGACGCTGTCCTGAACTCGTCTCATTTGCCATAATTCGTAACATGGGCAGTCTCTCGTTAGCAAAAACACAAAAACACTACATATTGTATTTACATCTCTTATTTTACCGCACATGTTGCGTGGGTTCAATAGGAATCTAGCCCAATTTGTTTAGCCGAAACTCGCTGAATTGGAAGCAATTGATCGAGGGTCAGTCTCCCAGAAGGAAAACAGGGACTCATCGTTGAAAGATGGTTCTAAAGTTTTGATACACTTGTGTTGGGAAAGACTTTAGAATACAGGGAGGGATGAAGCGCATATGTCGAACTATGTCTTAACGTGCTGCTCAACGGTGGATCTGCCCCATGAACACTTGGAAAAGAGAAAGATCCCCTATGTGTGTTTTCACTTTATCTTGGACGGCGTTCAATACCCAGACGACTTGGGTCAAACCATACCCTTTGCAGATTTCTATCGGAGGGTCAAGGCTGGATCGATGCCCACCACATCTCAGGTGAATGTTGGCCAATATACGGACTTCTTCGAACCCTATCTTAAGGATGGAAAGGACATTCTTCACATTTCGCTTTCCTCCGGTTTGTCTGGTTCATACAACTACGCCATTCTTGCTAGGGAAAGCTTGCTAGCAAGGTACCCAGAACGGAAGATCCTGCTCGTGGATTCTTTAGGGGCGTCCTCGGGTTATGGATTGCTTGTAGACATGGCTGCCGATCTCAGGGATCAAGGAGTCTCCATAGAAGAAGTACAGAGCTGGATAGAGGCCAACAAGTTGAGGATCCATCACTGGTTCTTCTCCACAGATCTCATGCATTACAAACGGGGGGGCCGCATTTCTAGCGCCTCGGCCACAATGGGCACGTTGCTGAACATTTGCCCCTTACTGAACATGAATGCTGAAGGGAAGTTGATCCCCCGCAGGAAGATCAGGGGGAAGAAGCAAGTTATCGCAGAGCTCGTGAAGATGATGGAACTTCATGCGGAAGGCAGCACAGAGTATTCTGGTAAGTGTTTTATCTCCAACTCGGATTGCTATTCTGACGCCCGTAAAGTTGCAGATTTGGTGGAAGAGAGATTTCCTCTACTGCAGGGGAAGGTGATGATTAATAGTGTAGGCACAGTCATTGGGTCCCATACAGGTCCCGGTACGGTTGCACTGTTCTTTGTCGGAAATGAGCGCAAAGACTAAAGGGAAGCTAGGCTGAATTTGCTAGGAACTCCGGAATTGTCCTTCGAGGGGGAGTTGGCATGGAGACGCTTAGATGCCAGAACTGTAGTGATTATCACCGCCTCTTGCGAGACATTCGTGTAGGGGCGCTACACGTCGGACAAGTTATCTTCGATGCTCAGGGCAAACCAAAGGATTACGTGATTTTAGATGTAAACGTTGTCTTTGCAGGACTGCTGGGACGACCCAGGGAAGATATTGTGGGGAAAAGGGGTTCGGAGGTTTTTTCTGCCTTTGACCCGGATGTGGTTGAGCGCTACTTGGAGTTTATAGCTAACGAAGAGATACCGAGATTTGAGGTGCGAAGTACGACCTTGGATCGTTGGTATGCTGTTGTCAAGGCACGACTTGGCACTGAGGGCAAACTGATCATCGCTGCCGTTGACATTACAGAACGCAAAGAGATGGAACGACAGATCCAGAAACGCAAGGATCTCTTCCGCGCTGTGAATGATAATTCCCTAGACTCATTTTCGATACTTGCACCTATATGTGACGATGAGGGGAACATTGTCGATTTTACCTTGGTATATCAAAACAAGGCCGCCCAGGAAAGGATGGACTTCACGGAGACTGCCATCGGGCGGCCTGTTTCACAGGTTGCACCTTCGTCTTGGGTTTCACATGTCTTGGCCATCTACAAAGAGGTCATGGAAACTGGACAAGCTATAGAACTTGAGGATCGTGAATTTCATACGAATTCGGATGTTTGGTATCGCATCGTGGCCACCCCTGTTCCTGGCGGTCTGGCTATCGCTGCACAGGACATCACGGAGCGTAAGTTAGCTGAAGAAGTGCTGAGAAGTAACGCAAGACGCCAAGAGTATCTTCTCAACCTCAGTGACATCCTGCGCTCTTTGGGTGATAAAGACGAGATTCGGCAAGCGTCGACTGGCCTATTGAAGAGATATCTGGACGTACCTAGGGCCATCTATTGTGATCACTTGGAAGATGCGGACTTCCATCATGCAACCCAAGTGGGGGATACCTTCTCGGTGACGGATTCATCCGAGATGATGGCAATTCTCCGTTCTGGACGGAATGTCACATACTTTGACCTCTCCGCAGCCACCCAGACCCTCCTTGCTTCGATGAATATTGGGGCTATTCTCTCGGTTCCCATATTTAAGGATGGTAGCTTGGTAGCAAGTCTAACGGTCACAAGTCGTACACCTCGTGATTGGTCCGAAAGTGAAGTGGAAGTTGTCCAGGGGACCGCTGAACGTACCTGGACAGCTATGGAGCGGGCTCGTGTGGAGAAGGCTTTGCGGGAGAGCGAGGCAAGGTACCGCCAGCTCTTCAAGACCTCCCATGATGGCTTTTGGTGGTCCGATCAAGATGGATACGTGACAGAAGCGAACACTGGTGTAGCAGAACTTCTCGGGTACCCCTTGGATGAGTTGGTTGGTCAATGTTGGGAGACGTTCGTGGACGAAGAGTGGCATGAGACTGCGCTGCAAAAGAGGGCGGATCGAAAGCGGGGAAGACCGAATCGCTATGAAGTTAAGCTGAAGAAGAAGGATGGGAGCCCAGTATGGGCTTACCTAAGTGGTACTCCCTTGATCGACGAAGGGGGAAAATACGCCGGTAGCTTGGTAGCCTTTGCTGACATTACAGAACAGAAAAGAGCCCAGGAGGAGCTGGAGGAAAGCCAGAGAGAAGCCCTCGAACTTGTGAACGCACTTAGGAGAGCTGACGAAAACAAGAACAAGTTTATCAGCATCCTATCCCACGAACTGCGAAATCCCATTGCCACAATCTCCAGTGGAGTGGCCCTCCTAGAGCTGACGGTTAAGGAACAAAGGAGTCTTCGTACCATTGAGATCCTCAAGCGTCAGATTGAGCATCTCTCTCGATTGACGGACGGATTACTTGACATCACCCGGATATCTGAGAATAAGATGCGCTTATGCAGGGAGAGGGTTCAGCTAAACAAAATCGTTGCCGATACCATATGTGATATGGAACCCCAGTTTAGGGAAAAAGGCATTTTGCTGAAAACCAAGATTTGCATAGAACCTGTCTTCGTAAAGGCGGATGCATTACGGATCACCCAATGTATTGTCAATGTCTTGGGAAATGCTCTGAAGTATGTTTGCGAGCAGGGAACTGTTTGTGTGACTCTGCAGACTCAAAATGACTTGGCTGTCATCACGATAGAGGACAATGGTGTGGGAATGAGCACAGAGGTATTGGCTCAAGTCTTTGAACCCTTTGCGCAGGGTCTAACTACTTCCGATGACCCCCACAATCGAGGTCTTGGCCTGGGTCTGACCATCGTAAAAGGCATTGTGGAAATGCATGGAGGAGATGTATCGGCGAGTAGTCCTGGCCCAGGACAGGGTTCTTCTGTCATGATGCGACTACCTATAGACCTTGAATAGGGAAAGGTTGGGAATGATGATACTTGTCATTGACGACAATCGGGACCTGGCGGATCTCTTTTGTGAATATCTGAGTCACCAACACTATCCTGCAATTGCTGCCTACAGCGGAGAACAGGGTATAGCAATTGCCAAGGAACAAGCACCAAAGGTCATTCTCTGTGATATAGCGATGGCTGGAATGGATGGCTATGAAGTTGCCCGATTCATTCGAAGTGATGGTTCGCTGAAACATATCAAACTCATCGCTGTATCGGGCTTTTTCAGTCCAGAGGATGTCGAACGTTCACTACAAGCAGGATTCGATCAGCATCTTTGTAAACCTGTGGATCTACAGGAAATGACGAAGATGCTTGCCAGCTGTTTGGCTTGAAAAAGAAGGAGAGTGGAAGGTTTGAGAAAATGGATGGGTAGGCTATGCCTGGCCCTTATGCTACTTGCTCTGGCCACAGGAATGATCTTCGCTGACAGTTCGATTCTTACCATTGAGGGACTGTTTGAAGATGCCCTTAGCGTTTCAGTGTCTATGCTGGAGACTCTGCCCAAGGAGACGGTGGATGTAGTAGCCGTAAACTCCGCTGGAGAAGAGACCCCCTTTACTGCGGCGGGCGCTTTGTTCAGTGACCTACTTGCCCAGTATGGCCAAAAACAAGACCATGTGCTCAGCATGCGTTTGGTGGCCGGTGATGGCTATTCGATTGATGTACCCGCAGAGGTCCTGGCTAGTCGACAAATCATCCTTGCCTACCAGATCGATGGGATGCCCCTCGGGGAGGATTCTGCACCGCTAAGGGTTATCATTCCAGGAGAACGAGCCATGTATTGGGTGCGAAATCTCAGCAAAATAGAGGTGCTTGACCGAGTATGGAACGTGGAAGGTGAGTGAGGACAACATTGTGCCGTCCTTTGATGGAGTTGGAATATGGGGAAGAAGAACTGGAACAAAGGCGGGCTGAGCTTATCAAGCAGTTCAGTGAAACGTCGCAAAACTGGGACGGAGAGCGCTTTAAACGACTATCTACGGAGGACCTGAAACTGCTCCTTGATCTGTATATTGAGCAGTTTTTTGGTAAGCGGTGGGACGAGGAAATCGGCGATAGGCTAACGTTTTCTCTTTCTACACGAATGACCAAGAGTGCCGGTAAGACCATAATCAAGCGATCCAGACCGGACTTGGCTCCGCCTCAGATGCGCTTTGAGATCCGCATTGGCGTCAGTTTCCTTTTCCAGTTTGATGAGGTAGAACGATCGAAGTTGGTCTGTGGATTATCGGCACCAAATGCTCTATGGGCACTTCTTTTCGTCCTTGAACACGAACTTTGTCATGTGATTGAAGCAGCCTATTATGGGAAATCCAACTGCAGCAAAGAGCGGTTCAAAGGGTTAGCACGAAGACTCTTTGGCCATGGTTCAAGTTATCATGAGCTCCCTACGGCAAGGGAGATCGCATATCAAAAGGGGCTCAGAGTCGGTGATGAGGTGACATTTCATCACCAAGGACGAATGAAGAAAGGCATGATCGCAGCCATCAACAAGAGGGCCACTGTCATGGTACCAGCCAAGGACGGCCCCTATATGGATAAAAAGGGAACTCGGTATGACAAGTACTACGTTTCCTTGTCGTCGCTAACGGCCCTCTAGGGTCGGTATTAAAGGAGGCCTAGTATGCATTTTATCAAGCTGTGGATTCGCTCTTATGAAAAACCCCTGACCTTCCCAGTAGCTGAGGCTGCCTGGGGACGCTTTAAGCGGGCGTTTCAAGCCAAAAAAGACGGCTTCTTCATCTTTGCTACCGTGGATGGTAGGACTTTGGCCCTGAACTTAGAGTGTGTCCAACTCGCCCAAGTGTGGATGGAAGATCAAGGGCAAGGGTTGGAACCAATGGAGGGCCCAGATGTTATGCTGCATTTCTCTGGCGGGAACGCAATGTCCTTTGAGGCAAGTGATCCTACTGATTTAGCCCGCATCTATACCAACCTTAAGGTAGGTATGGAGGATGCGACGCTTAGTTTCGTCGATCAGGCTGGAAAACTTGTCATCGTTGATATTGACGAGCTCATTTTCTTAGAGGCGTCCACTAGTTTTGTGGAAGAGGGATTCAAGCAGATTTACTTGCAGGAGCGGGGAACCCTCCCGCCAAGATAGCCATAGGACGTGAAAGAAAAACAACCTCCCGCAAGTGCGAGAGGTTGGATGAGATTAGGTTAG
>JAAZLY010000143.1 GCA_012799115.1 Bacillota bacterium | reverse complement strand
TTTAGGGGAAAATATTACCACAGTTAGCAGGAGAACTCGAATAATCCTAGAATTACTGGGTATATTTCCACCTTAAAGGAGGTTTATTTGTGAACAAAGCAGAGTTGATTGCTAGTGTTGCTGACAAAGCAGGTATGACTAAAAAGGCAGCAGGCGAAGCGGTAGAAGCAGTATTCGCATCTATTTCCGATTCATTGGCCCGGGAAGAGAAAGTAACCATCGTTGGATTCGGTACTTTCGAAGTAAGACCTCGCCAAGAGCGCCAAGGTATTAATCCTTCCACCGGAAAAGCTATCACAATTCCAGCTACCAAGGTTCCTGCCTTCAAACCAGGCAAGTCCCTCCGCGAAGTTGTAGCTCCTAAGTAAAGATGAACGTCTGACTTGCCCCCTAGTGCTAGGGGGTTCTTTACTTTGTGGGCAGAAAGGAGTACGCCATGACCTGGTCAGATCTAGTGCAAATTATTAGCAAGCTACGCTCTCCGGAGGGTTGTCCCTGGGACAGAAAGCAAACACACGAGAGCTTGAAGCGCTTCTTACTCGAAGAAACCTATGAACTCTTTGAAGCCATTGACGAAAAAGATGACGATTCCATCATGGATGAACTGGGGGACGTGCTCTTGCAGGTGCTACTCCATGCCGAGATTGGCCGTGAGAAAGGCGCCTTTTCCATTGATGATGTAATAGCCAACCTCAGTGAAAAGCTCATTCGCCGACACCCCCATGTCTTTGCCGAGGCCTCCGCCTTAAAGACGCCAGAAGAGGTTAGCAGGACTTGGGATGCCATTAAGAAGACAGAGGCGGGGCTGGCCGAAAGAACCTCGGTTCTAGATGGAGTCCCAAAGGTTTTTCCGGCCCTGATGCGGGCGGAGAAGATCCAAAAGAAGGCTGCCAAGGTCGGCTTCGATTGGGACGAAACCCATGATGTGTTGGAAAAGATCGAGGAAGAGCTCAGGGAACTCAAGGAAGCCATAGAGAGCGGAGTCCGGGCTGAGCTCGAGGATGAGCTTGGTGATCTTCTCTTTGCCACCGTTAATCTGTCGCGTTTTATTAAGGTTGATCCAGAGTTCGCCCTGGAACAAGCCACAGTAAAGTTCACAAAGCGTTTTAACCTTGTAGAAGCCTACGCGCAAGAAGAGGGGCTAGATCTAAATGATCTTGACCTCGACGGACTGAACCTACTCTGGGATCGAGCCAAGGATCAGCTACGTAAAAACCCCCAGGCATAAAGGACACGGGAAAGCCGTTTACCAAAGAGGGGAAGCAGATGGAGATCACGCTCCGTTAGGCTCTTGGTAGTCATTAAGAAGAGAAAGTATAGGGTGAATCCACTCAATAGTGCAATGAGACTCGCGGCCCCTTCTCGGATAAAATGGACCAAGGTATCCTGACAAAGATACATCCATAGCGCAGCAAAAACGGTACACAAGGACGGATAGAAGAGACTTGCCCGGAGGCTGATGGCCCTTCCTACCTTGTTATACACTGAACCTAGATTCAGTAGGGCAATCACCGCCCAACTAATTGTTGTGCCCCAGGCGGCGCCAAGCATGCCAAAATCAGGATGGACCAATAAGTAGTAGTTAAGAGCGAACTTAACGAAGACACCAAAGGCAAGATTGCGAACGGGTATCAGCATTTGGCCGAGCCCCTGCAAGACTCCAGTACTGGCCTGGATGATTCCCAAGGAGATCGCCCCAAAGGATAAAATGGCAAGGGGTGCGGCTACTTGCCCATAGCCAAAGAGTAGTTTACTCAAAGGTTTAGCCAAGACAAACAGGGTGGCGCAAGAAGGGATACCAAAGATGAGGGCAATTCGCAGAGCTTCTTGGGTGCGGTACCGAACGAGCCTTTTGCTCTGCAAAGCCCAAGCCTCCGAGATAGCAGGGACTAGACTTGTGGCCAATGCCACTGTAACCACATTGGGGAAGTGGGCTAGAGTCAAAGCCATCCCCAAGTGGCCTAGACCTTCCCGAATGATGGCAGGCGAGTAGCCTGCCATTTGCATACGCTGGGGAATGAGCAGGCTATCGGCGAGCTGCATTACTGGCCACAAGATCGTGGCCACAACCGCCGGAAAGGCTAGACTCAAGAGCTTGTTGGCCGTCTGCATAATCGATTCAGGGACATGTCTGGGCTTCTGTGTAATGGTGGCCAGGAGCGTCTCACGACGAAGGGCATAGTAGATGGCCAAGACAAGCCAGCCTGTGAACTCTCCCGCCACAAAGCCTATGGCAATGCCTGTTACGGCCATTTCGACTCCTTGAGGCCTGAGCCATGTTGCTGCCAACACCGTTACAACAACACGCACCACCTGGTCTACAACTTGAGAAAAGGCGGTGGGGGTCATGCATTGGAGCCCCTGGAAGAACCCTCGGAAAGCAGCACTTAATGCCAGAAAGAAGCAGGAGGGACCAAGAAGAGCAAGGGTCTTGGCCACTCCAACATCCTTGGCAAAGCGGACTGCAAACCAGTCTGCGCCAAGAAGGAGTGCGAGTCCCACGGCCCCTCCACTGAGGAGCATTAGGGCTGTACCTACCCGAAACACCCTCATAACGTCCTCTCTGGAGCCTAAAGCCACCTTTTCCGCTGTGAGTTTGGCAATCGCTACCGGTACACCTGCAATCGCTACCACCGCGGCAAAATAATGAATGGGCTTGACAAGTTGATAGAGCCCCATTCCATCATCATAGATCAATCTGGGCAAGGCGATCATATAGACAAGACCAATCACCCGACTAACCACACTTGCAAGGGTCAAAACGACGGCACCACGCAAAAAAGACTCCTTTGTCATATCCCACGCCTTCTTTTTT
>JAAZLY010000142.1 GCA_012799115.1 Bacillota bacterium | reverse complement strand
CTTGATTCACTCCCTGGACCGTTGGAGTTTGGCCGAAGCTCTAGATGCGCGGGCAAAGCAATGGGGTAAGATCCAAGATGTCCTAATCCAGGTGAATGTCTCGGGAGAGGACAGCAAAACTGGCTTGTCTTCCCATGAAGCGGCTGGCTTTGCGGAGCGAGTGCTCCATGGGTGTAAGAACCTCCGTGTTAGAGGGCTCATGACGATGGCTCCCCTGATCGAGCCAGAGGCAACCCGCCAGTTCTTCCGTGAAACGAAGGCGCTTTACGATGCTCTGCAGGGAGATCTTGATGTGCGTTGGGACATCTTGTCGATGGGTATGACGAATGACTTTGAAGTAGCAATCGAAGAGGGAGCCACTTTAGTTCGAATTGGCTCGGCTCTGTTCTCGAAGGGGGATTAGGCATGAGTGGGTTTGTCCACAAGTTGAAAGTCTTTCTAGGTGTGAACGAAGACTATGAAGATGAAGAGAATTTCGAAAAGGTGCCAGAGTCTGCGGAGGACGAAGTAGTCCCTCTGCGGCGCGAACGCGGCAAGAAACAGACCAATGAACCTCTGCGGAACAAGCCCGCCTTAGTGGGACTAGCTGGAGGACATTCATCGCAGAACAAAATGCTGATTATGGAACCGCGCAATTACGAAGACGTGAAAGAATATGTGGTTCATTTGCGGAACCGTCGCTCCTTGATTCTTAGGCTTCATTTGGTTGATAAGCGTGAGGCCCAGCGAATTGTGGATTTTATGAGCGGGACTACATATGCCCTTGAGGGTAATATGCGAAAGCTAGGTGAGACTATCTTTTGCTTTACCCCTTCTTCTGTGGTCATCGAAGGAGATTTGGAATCCGATTTTTTTGAGATGATAAAAAGTGAAGGCGAGTGATTGAAGGTGCGAATCATAGCCCTGACTGATCTTCTTTTTGAGCTTTATACCTGGATTCTGATTGCTCGATTCTTGTTAACGTGGCTCCCCACTGTCGACTACTCACATCCGATCGTTCAATTTATTCATAAAGCCACGGACGTCGTTGTTCGTCCCTTTAGAGGAATTATTCCGCCTTTGGGCAATATCGATCTTTCGCCACTCGTGATGTTTCTCGTGTTGCGTATGGCCTATTCACTGCTGAGAAGGCTACTGTTTCTTGTGATGCTATAGGCTTTACCTAGGAAGGATTGATTGCATTTGGACAAAGAGCAATTACTTGGGCACTTGAGGGGTGCGGCTGAACAGACTCTCGGTCGACATATCCTCGATTTGGCCCGTCAAGCCTGGGAAACAAATCGTCCCCAGAGGACCGATTTTTACGATCCCTACGAGCGGAAAGTGGCCCAGAGTGTCTTGGGCGGAATTCCCGAAGTTGGTTATATGCAACAGGGCGGTTACAAGAAAGCTGAACGAGCCCGCCTTGTTATCTATCCAGGTTTCTATTTGATCGAGACGATACCATCTTCCCTTCGGGTGCTTGAAGCGAGAGGGAACTTTTCCTTTCAAGACGTTACCCACGGTGATTACCTGGGATCCATATTAGGCACAGGACTCAAGCGGGGTAAGATAGGTGACATTTTGGTTCTAGAGGGCGGCTGCCAAGCCATTGTGGCATCTGAGGTTGGAGATTATCTGCTTAGTAACTGGACACAGGTAGGCAAGGTTGCTATCACCCTCCAAGAGATAGACGAAGAGCAGCTTTCGGTAGAACCTGAACGAATCAAGGAGATTAAAGGTACGGTCGCATCGTTGCGCCTTGATGCGGTAGCAGCGGAGGGATATGGAACCTCTCGCTCTAAGATGGTTCGTGAGATAAAGGGTGAACGGGTCAAGCTGAACTGGAAGCCCGTATCCAATCCAGCCCTAGCCATTTCAGAGGGAGACGTTCTCTCCATTCGGGGGCGGGGGCGCGTGGTTGTTTCTGAAGTAGGAGGTACAACCCGAAAGGGACGTACTAGTATTGTGTTACATCGGTATTACTGAAGGAGGTAACGTACATGCTTAAACCTATGGACATCCACAATGCAGAGTTCAAACGGACCTTCAAGGGCTATGATCCTGAAGAAGTGGATGATTTTTTGGCCAACATTGTGATCAAGTATGAGACGGTGTATCAAGAAAACCGGAAGCTTCATGAAGAGATCAAGAAGCTGCGAGAGCAGCTAGAGGGTCAGGAACACCAGGAACAAGATATCTTGGACTTGATCTCCCTCACTAAGCAAACGGTGCAGGAAGCAAAAACAGTAGCCCGGCAAGAGGCGGATAATGTCGTCAATGTTGCCCAGTCGGAGGCGGAGCGAATCATGGTAGAGGCTCGCCTTAAGGCGCAGCAACTCTTGGCCGATGCCGAGGAACGGTTGCAGAAGACCGAACGGGCTGAGCGTCAATTAAGGGACAAAATTCGCTTGACTATGGAAACCATCTGGAATGTTTTGGTCGATGATGGAGTTAAGCCAGAGGCAACCAGGCTCTATCGTGAGGTATCCAAAGCGACCCTGCAGGAAGAACTACTTGAAACGAGTGTAGCAACTGAAGAATAGGAGTGGTGGCCGAGCTACCACAGTTGACTTAACCCAATCCCTTGGGTATAATAGCGATAATATGAAAAGACAATGAACGGGACAGTACGATCTGGAATTGGCTGTAGAGAGTCCGGTTAGGTGAAAGCGGATGCCATGAACAGTGAAGGAAAATCACCCGGGAGTTGCCAGCTGAAAGGTTGTTTTGAAGTAAGCTGTGTCGGTGGTGCCGTTATCACCAATGAGTGAAGACAGGTAGATTTCATCTGTCTTAACTAGGGTGGTACCGCGGCTTTCTCGTCCCTTTGTGGGGCGAGTTTTTTTGTATGTAATGTGAGGAGGATTCGGAATGGAAAAGCAATCAACTTACCAGGAATCATTGCAGTTGCCTGTAACGGATTTTCCGATGCGGGGTAATTTGCCAGCCCGGGAACCTGCCATGTTAGAGAAATGGCAAGAGGAAGATTATTATGGTCAACTTCAGGAATTGTGCAGGGCGCAAGGAAGACCGTCTTACATCTTGCATGATGGTCCTCCTTATGCCAATGGCAATATTCATATCGGAACGGCCCTCAACAAGATCCTCAAGGATATTGTGATGCGCTCTCGTAGCCTAGCTGGTTACAATGTTCCCTACGTGCCAGGCTGGGACACCCATGGTCTCCCGATTGAACTGCATGTGGTGCGTTCTCTTGGCCGCGCCCGGGAAGGAATGTCTGCCGCGGAGTTCCGGGAACATTGCGCTAGGTACGCGCTGGAACAAGTAGATAATCAACGCAAGCAATTTCAGCGTCTGGGCGTTTGGGGTGACTGGGAAGATCCTTACTTAACGCTGAAACCTGAATATGAGGCAATACAAATCCGGATGTTTGGCGAAATGGTGAAGAAGGGCTATGTATACAAGGCTTTGAGGCCAGTGTATTGGTGTTCAGATTGTCAGACCGCGCTGGCCGAAGCGGAGATTGAGTACGGTGATCATCGCTCTCCTAGTATCTATGTAAGTTTCCCAGTGAAGGATGGCAAGGGTGTTATTGATCATGACGATACCTCCTTTGTCATCTGGACTACAACTCCCTGGACGATCCCCGCGAACCTCGCTATCGCTTTGCATCCTTTCTATGAGTATGTTCTAGTCCAAACGGAGAGAGGCAAGCTTGTACTGGCAAAAGAACTGGCTCAGACTGTTCTTGAAGAACTTGGCCTGACTGCCCAGGAGATCTTGGCCGAATACAAGGGTTCGCAGCTCGAGGGAGTCATTTGCACGCATCCCCTGATGGACAGAGATTCTCTAGTAATTCTCGGCGATCACGTTACGCTTGAAGCAGGAACGGGTTGTGTCCATACGGCGCCAGGACATGGTCATGAGGACTATGTGGTTGGTCTGCAATATGGTTTAGACATCCTTTCGCCAGTGGATGGCCAAGGTAGGTTCACAGAAGAGGCAGGTTCCTATGCCGGCTTGACCTTAGAGGAAGGCAACAAGGCTGTCGTTAAGGATCTAGAGGAAAAGGGTGCCCTCTTGAAACTCGATTCTGTTAGCCACTCCTATCCCCATTGCTGGCGGTGTAAAGAACCAGTGATGTATCGCGCTACGGATCAGTGGTTTGTCTCCATCGACATGTTTAGGGACAATATGCTAAAGGAAATCGAGAAAGTACAGTGGATTCCCAGCTGGGGTATTGACCGGATTCGTGGCATGGTGGCAGATCGGGCCGACTGGTGTATTTCCAGGCAGAGAGTTTGGGGCGTTCCAATTCCCGTTTTCTACTGCGATTGCGGTGAATCTATTGCCTCACCAGAGACGATTGAACATGTGGCCGGTGTCTTCGCGGAAGAAGGGTCGAATGCTTGGTTCACAAAGTCCGCTGCGGAACTACTTCCGGAGGGTTATACCTGTCCCTCTTGTGGCGGCATGAACTTCACCAGGGAAACGGATACGATGGACGTGTGGTTTGATTCTGGCGTATCTCACCAGGCCGTCTTAACGACACGTGAAGAGTTATCATGGCCTTCTGATCTCTATCTAGAAGGAAGTGACCAGCATCGTGGTTGGTTCCAGTCTTCGTTGTCCACATCGGTGGCTACATCGGGCCAGGCACCCTATCGTGCAGTTCTGACCCATGGTATGGTTGTCGATGGCGATGGAAAGAAGATGTCCAAATCCGTGGGCAACGTGGTTGGTCCGGAGGAAGTATGGAATCAGTATGGAGCTGATGTTCTGCGTCTTTGGGTTGCTTCTGCCGAGTTCCGCGGTGATGTTCGCATCTCCGGAGACATTCTCAAACAGCTCTCCGATGCTTATCGTCGCATCCGTAATACGGCACGCTTTATACTTGGCAATCTCCATGGATTTGATCCCCAGTTGCATACTGTGCCTTACACAGAGATGGAAGAAATCGATCGCTGGGCCCTCATGCAATTGGCCAAGTTAAGTCGAAGAATGAGAACTGCTTATGAAGCCTGTGATTTCCACATTGCTTACCATGCAGCACATCGTTTTGCTTCCGTTGATTTAGGCGGTTTCTACCTAGATGTTCTGAAGGACCGGCTGTATTGCGATCCTGCGAACAGCAAGAAGAGACGTTCTGCTCAAACCGCTCTATTGATCATTATCAAGGAGTTAACGCAGCTTTTAGCACCAGTCTTGGTCTTTACCGCAGATGAAATTTGGGAGCATCTGCCCGAAACGGTGCGTACCGAAAAGAGTGTTCACTTTACCACCTGGCAAGAATTGCCTGCGGAGTACTGGGATTCTGATCTTGATGCACGCTGGGAAGCATTCCTGGAGATCCGTCGCGTGGTTTCCAAGGGCCTGGAGATGGCAAGGGTCGATAAGTTGATTGGAGCGGCCAATGAGGCGGCTGTTGTGATCTATGCCAACGAAAGACACTTGAGTGTGCTTGAATCATTTGCTGAAGACCTACGTCTTTTGTTCATTGTTTCTGCTGTCGAACTCAGACCTTTAGATGAGCAACAAGAGGTCCTCTACAGCGAAGAAGGTATTTCGGTGGATGTAGCCAGAGCTGAAGGCGAGAAATGCGAGCGTTGCTGGAAGTATTTCCCTGAACTGAGTGGAGATGCAGAGCACTCCACGATATGCCAGCGCTGTTCAGAAGCACTATAGACTATGAAGTTACGACACCCCCTCTTGTATACAAGAGGGGGTTTTGCATACTCTAAAGTAGGAGGGGTGACGTTGGCCGAGCGTATAAACAGTAGTCTAGTGCAGAACCTGATTGTGAAGGTAGAGAAATTGGTGCATTCCCTAGAAAAGGCGAGTATTGCCGAGTTCATTGCATTGTACGAGAAGCCAAGGCGCATGCTATACCTGAGTTTTCTGTCGGGTATTGCAAGGGGTTTTGGGCTGGCAATTGGTTTTACTGTGGTTGGAGCCCTTTTCATCTATATTATGGGAAGAATCGCCTCGTTGAATCTGCCCATCGTTGGGGAGTTCATCGCAGAGATCACCCGTATTGTACAAAATGAGTTGGCTATCAAACCCTAGGAGGTACACATGAAGAAACAACGTCTAGAGAGACTCTATGAGGCACTAGAGGCAGAGAAACAGGAACTACTCGGAGTAGAGGAAAGACTCGCTGGTCCGGGGGGTCTAGGGGTTCCCATGGACGAGGCCACGGGAGAGCTTTCGATCTATGACAATCATTTTGCTGACTACGCCAGTGAGCTCTATGAGCGTAGTAAGGATCTTGGCATACTTGAGAACACACGCCAGCAGATTGCAGAAATCGAAGAGGCTCAAAATGCAATTGCCGAAGGCAACTATGGCTATTGCCACAACTGTGGACAGATGATTCCTGAGAGTAGGCTCATGGCACTACCTCGCACTTTGCTGTGTGTACAATGTAAGCGAGAGCAGGAAGATCGTGACGAGCATCAACGACCAGTGGAAGAGGACGATGTTTTCTTTGCCGGAGAAGATGCCTGGGGAGTTGGCAGGGATATCCTTCCTAACGAAGAATTTAGCCAGTAAAGGATATGGGAAGGAGCCACGCTGTTGAAGCTTATCATTACCGCGGGCTTGATCTTGTTGGTGGATCGTGTATCGAAATTCGT
>JAAZLY010000141.1 GCA_012799115.1 Bacillota bacterium | reverse complement strand
GTCTTACCTGCTCCATTTCGCCCGAGGAGACCGTAAATCTTCGGTTCATCTAGGGTAAACTGCACATTATCTAGGGCCACTGTGTCTCCAAAGATTTTTGTCAGACCCTTCGCTTCAATTTTCACCATCGGGCAAACCCCTTTCAATCATTTGGATCAACTCTTGGTGTGAGATGTTCAGTTTTCCCGCTTCCTCCAAGAGTGTGACGATAAAGGACTCGTAGAACCTGGCCCTACGTTTATGCATCACTTTCTTTTTCGCTCCGACGCTGACAAACATACCCACACCCCGCTTCTTGTACAGGATCCCCTCATCTACAAGGAGGTTAACTCCCTTCCTTGCTGTGGCTGGGTTGATTTTCAGTGCCACAGAGATTTCGGTTGTAGATGGAATCTGCGTATCTTCCTCAAAAATACCCTTCAACACATCATCCTCTATAGCTTCCGCCAATTGTATATAGATAGGCTGCTCGCTATCGAAGTTTAGGATCAAGAACATCCCCTCCTCCGTCCTAGTCGGTTCGTTACTTGTGTAACTAACCATATAACTAGTCGGGTACGTTGTCAATACTATTTTTGAAAAAGGGACAAAAAAAGAAGGCGGCCTAGTTGGCTACCTTCCCCTGCAATACTGCCCTTATGAACCAGTCTTTTTGACATCAACCCGCGCTTGACAACTCCCCCGCTCCACAAAGGTGGTTCCAATCGTCACCGGGGCAAACGACTCTTGCCGGATGATTTTCAGGAGTAACTTCGACGCGGCCTCACCCATACGATCCTTATGCTGGCGAACGGTTGTGAGTCCACAGTAACGGCTAAATTCCATATCGTCGAATCCTACGATGGACATATCTTCCGGCACACGTTTACCACGTTGCCTTAGGGCTTCCATGGCTCCAACGGCCATGCTATCTTGGGCCACTATCGCCGTCGGTACATCCGGCAGATCAAGTAGGGACTGCATCCCTTGGTATCCCGCTTCGGCGCTAAACTCTCCGCGGAAAACCCAGTTGGGATTGTAAGCGACCTTACGGTCCGCCAGGGCTAGCCCAAATCCCGCGAAGCGGTCTTGAGCGGGTTTTGACACATGTGTACCATCAAGCAAGCCGATCTTTGAATGTCCAAGCTTAATCAAGTAATCGGCAGCCATAAAACCCGACTCCAGGTTATCGGACATCACATAAGAGGCATAGGGGCCGACCAAATCAAGGTCTAAAAAGACAGAAGGAATGTCTGATTCCAAGATACGATCGAACTGCGATAACTCGTCTTTCACAAAGCCCAAGAAGATCACACCGTCTACAGTCCGTGTCTTCACCTTCTCCACATAACCGATAGGTTGCCCATCACAGCAGTGCGCAGGGGTGTAAAGATACAGGATATCGTAGCCCAGGGGCCCCAATGTTTTCTCAATACCGTCAATGACCTCCCGAAAAAACGGGTCATTGAGCTGACTAGCCAAAAAAAGACCAATCAGTTTTGAGCGATTCGTTATTAGGCTACGGGCCGTGGTATTTGGAAAGTAACCGCACTCTGTAACGATACGGTGTACCCTTTCGCGCGTTTCGTGACTAACTCCCTTGTAGTTGTTTAGCACCTTTGACACCGTAGATTTTGATACCTTTGCACGGGCGGCAATGTCAGCAATCGTTGTCAATTTCTTTCCCTCACTTACTCTCCTGTAATCCCTGAGGTCCCCATGGTCTGGACAATTTGGGATTGGTTAATGATAAAAATGGTGATGGGCACCACCATCAGTATAACTGTTACAGCAGCCGAAACACCAGCTCTTCCCACACCACCACCGATGATTTGGCTCAGTGCATAGGGAAGGGGCTTTAGCTCTTCCCGATAGAGAAATAGGGTGGATTGCCCCCCTGGGTCACCCCACAGAGTCTGGAAATTGAGGATGATCAAGGTAAGCCACGCAGGTTTAACGATGGGCATGACAACCCTCCACCAAATCTTAAACTCACTAGCTCCATCGATTCGAGATGCTTCAATCAGCGAATCGTGCACCATGTGTTCGATGAAGTTACGCATCAAAAAGACGCCCAATGTTCCTCCCCAGGCAGGTATAATGATCGCCGCCAGACTATCAATCCAGCTTAGGTAAGCCATAGTTAAGTAGTGGGGTATAACCAAGACAGCCCCTGCAAACATCAAAGACAGCAAGATGGCAGAGTTGATCAGGTTCTTCCCAGGAAAGTCATGTTTTGCCAAAGCATAGGCACATAGGGAACCAAAGATCACGTTTCCGGCGCTGCCCCCCAGAACAATGAGCAATGAATTAAACAGATAACGCGTAATTGGCACCCAACTTTGAGCCATGAGTAAGAACAGATCGCTGAAATTGTCCAGCGTAGGATGGCGAGGGAAGAACTGGGGAGGGAACAGGAATATCTCATTGAGCGGTTTGAGAGCCTGACTTATGGTATATACGAAGGGCAACGACATAAAGGCAGCCATGGCAAAAATAACGATGAAGACCAATATGTCTCCTCCAACTGATCGCGCTAATCGTCGATTACTTATTCTCAGTTTCATTGCTCCACTCCTCCTATCCGATTTTCCTCAGCAAGCGTTGTACGATGCGCTGCACACCAACCATGGTAAGGAATAGAAGTACGGCCATGGCTGAAGCATAGCCCATTTCATATCGCACGTACCCATAGTCATTGAGATGCTGCATAATCGTCCATGTGGCCCAGTCTGTTGGGGTATCACCCGTTAAGGCCTGGAGCTGTCCGGCGGCGGCAAAAGAGTTGGTAATCGTGATAATCGCTCCAAACATGAGATGGTTCTTCATCAAGGGAAGGGTAATATACCAAAGCTCCTGCCATCTGTTTCCCACACCATCAATAGCTCCTGCTTCATAGTACATCACATCAATACCCTGGAGCCCAGCAATAAAGGTCAAAAAGCTGACACCTAGACTCATCCAAAGGACGACCATGATGACAATGGGCATCATCCAGGTCGGATCTTGGAGCCACAGAATCGGTTTGTCCAAAATACCCCAGTAGAGCAAAATCCCATTGACATACCCATAGGCATCACCGCTAAACATCACCGTCCAAATAAGGAAGGCATTGGCCGAGATGCTGGGTGCATAGAAAAGTAGAGTGAGAACAGTACGCAGTTTGGGGCTCAGCTCATTAATCAGCCAGGCGAAGACAAAACACATCATATAGCTCAAAGGCCCCGTGATAGCTGCAAAGAAGAACGTATTTTTCACGGCAATCAGAAAGACTTCGTCCTCGAGAAACAAGGTCAAGTAGTTCTGAAATCCTACCCAGGTAGGCGGCTGTACCATGTTAAAATACGTGAAGCTTAAGACCACCGATAACAAAATGGGAATGATCACAAACACAGAGAAGACAAGTAAGAAAGGGGCCACAAATAGATACGAGATAGCATTGGCCTTCATCGCCTTCCAGGTTTCATTGATCCGGTTAGTCACTGAGGTCCGCCTTATGGGCCTTTTGCTTGTAGACAGTGCAGAACTCATTGCATCTCCTCCTCTGTCGGCATCCTGATGCCTGATCTCTCCAAGAGGTCAAAGAATCGACTGTCAGCCTCAGGAGGATCCCAATCGAGTCTGTAGACATGGGTGTACATATCCCAATAGAGCTCCTTCAACTCTGGATCCAATTGTTCCAGATCTGTTTCAAGTCCGAATTCCTCGCGTTTACGGGTGATCTCCCGGTTAATCTCCCGGCTATAATCGATCACAGATTCCCTCACCGGCTCATTGTGCAGCACAACAGCCCTAAACAACCAATCGAACTGACGCGTGATATAATAACCTCCCAAGACCGGAGGGATCCCTTCCACCCATTCCCATTGCTCATTAAGACTGTTCCGTTCCTCTACCTTCCAAGGTAATTGCTGCAAGGCCTCGACATTCGCTGTAGCATAACGCGCTGCGGCTCCTAGGAGCGCCTCCATTTCACGACCGAAGCGTACTTGAGTATCCGCTGACGTCCACCACTTAAGGAACTCCCAAGCTTCGTCCTGTTTCTGGGACTTGGCCATAATGATCGAACCGGTCGTTCCTTGGGGAATTATGATCGCCGGGCCACCTGCTCCTCCCTGGGCCAAAGCCAACATATTACGGCCAGCCAGCAAGTCTTGGGCTACAGGTACAGTACGGTTGATCGTGCCATCTTCTTGGCGAACCCCTGGAATGGGGACCATCCCCCACTCGCCCCGGAGCTCAGGAGCAAAGACAGTCAGCGTGTTGAACTCACCATAGTTGGCGATAGCTAGAGGCATCTCGCCCATACGGAAGCGATTGATGAAGTTGTACTGTAGGGGCAAGCCTGATTGGGTGTAGAGATTGGTCATCTCTTCAAAGGTGGCAATGGCCGCTTCTGCCTCCAGATTTGCTTGAACTGCGTCCTCATAGAAGATGGCCACACCCTTTTGGTAGAGAAACTGCAAAAAGGTATAGTAACTGGGCCATAGTCCGAACTCGAGATGATGGTTTTGCAGCTCTGGCAAGATACGATAGACATCATCCCAGGTCTGGGGAACCTCTAAACCTAGGTCGGCCAAGACATCCTTGCGATAAAATAGCATGGGGAAGCTCTGCATTTCTGGCAAGGCAAAGACCTGATCTCGAAACCGAAATGACAACAGGGCAGACTTCTTAAAGCGCGAACTCACTTCAGGGAAGTCTTCGAACCGGGTAAGATCTACCACTGCACCCCGAAAAGCCAGGTCCATACTAGCTGCCCCAATGGCTACATCTGGCTGGGTACCGGCAATGGTGGTGGGAACCAAGAGCCTTTGCATATCGTTCACTAACTCCAGATTCACCCGAATGCCGGTCTCGGGTGTAAAGGTGTCCTCAATCATTTGCTTGAGCACCTGCGCCTGATCTCGTCCTAGACCGATCCAAACCTTTAGACCATCTGGATCTTCTTGTTGGGCTTCACCAGGTTGATCGGAGGCTGCCAAGACTCCTGTGTAATCATGGGTGAATGACGATATAAAGGCCCGGACTTCATGGAGCAGAACCTGCCAGAACGTTGGCGTCACCCTGGGCATTTTCTCACCCGGAGAGGCGACAATCATGTAATCAATTTGCAGCGGTTGGTTACGGGTATTCATAACCCAAGTACCTAGGCTACCGATTCCATCACGAAATTCCTGGAGCAAGTTGGGAATGGAATCGGGACGATACACCATCCGATCAAGCATACGAGCCAGATCCGTTAGTGTCGCGGTATGTCCTCCCCGTTGGCCAGTAATCTCTTCAAACTCTCTAGCCATACCCTTGAGAACTTCGCTTTGTGCAGTAATTCGATCAAGTAAGTTGGGCACACGCCGGTCCAGTTGATAACTGCGGATGGGATCTGGCGTAGTGGAGGTGATCATGATAATACTCCGATAAATTGTATTGAGTTCATATAGTGTCTCTTCGCTGAGACGCACTAAATTAGCCAGATCCCCTAAAACCGCTTCCATCCGAATCTCATGGGTTCCTTTGGTAAAATAGAATAAGAACGGTTCTTCCTGATCATCCAAACCCAAGTGCTTCAGTTGGTACCGGTTCGTGTGGTTAAATCTGATTGCTTCAAGTTCCGCGTAAGGAACCTCCCCATCAATAAGGAGCTTTCGATTACTAAAAATCCCCCGACTCATATTTTGCTTGCCTTTAATGGCAATCTCATAGAGCCCATCCTCTGGAATTTCTACTTCCCAGGCAATCCAATCACCCAAAACCTGCCAGCGGTGGCCCCCGATAGAATTAAGCCGGATCTCGGCCGGATGATAGGGTTGTGTAGTAGGATCCCCTTGATCAAATACGGCAAATAACGACGGACTCGAGCGATAGATTGCATCCTCCCCTTGAACGGTAATGAAGTGTCCACTAGTTGCCTGGAGACCTAAGCTCTCATGCTCCTTTTGGGCTTCAGCATAGGGTTTGAGCCCTGGCGCCTGGGCAATGCGTAGCTGACTGAGGATCATTGGCTCTGAGGTAGACACCAATTGTAGCTTGTTTTCCCCTTCCGTAAAATAAAACTGATAGGGCTGCATGATGTAACCAAGGGAATCAGAGAGAAAAGCCCGTCTCCACATGGGCTTCTCCACCTGTCGAGGGCGAATTTCGTTGACTGCTAGATCTTGCAGGAATGGCGTGGCATCACCGAAAACGCGGTGAAAAGTGAGGAGCTCTGCGCCAGAAAAGAGTCTTTCACCGTTAAGCATAATCTCCCGCTCGATAGCCGTACCACGTCCAGGCGCAGGATAGTACTCTAATTCAATACTGTAAAGACCCGCCTGCGGTATGTTTACAGTCCATTCCACATAACCTTGCTCATCAGTCCAGAGAGCCTCTCCATCATAATCGGGTAGGTCTTGGAGCACTTGAACATCCATGTTCGTACGGGTAAAGGCTGTAGCCGGGATCACAATGTCCAGTTCAGGACTTGGAGCCCCACTGTATCTTTGGAGATAATTCTGGTACGATTCCCGCCGAATATAGGGTTCAGGAACCAAACCGAGATCGTCATACTCTCTTCCCCAAACTTCAAAGTCATGGATCTTCAGATGGTTGTTCCCTTCCACTGAATTAGGCTCAGTAATGTACAAACGTACATAACGGGCTTTTACCGGTGCAAAGGAGCGATCTGTAATGCTTTCTTTGTTGTTTACTACATGATCGACATCTTCCCAGATCTCACCATCCGAACTAACTTGCAGGGCGTAGGCTGCCGTGTTGAACTGGCCACCCCCAGGTCCGAAGGAAGCCAGGGGACCAACACCTTCGTGCTTCACAACCCAGCGTTCGAGCCAAAATGTTGAGCCAAGATCGACCATGAGCCAATAGGGTGGAGGTTCGTTTACGCTCCAACTTGTCAGTTCCGATCCATCCACCGCCCGTCCCGCCCGTTCTGGAACATGGCTAGCGATAACGTCCCTTTTAAGCAGTAGATTCTCTGCTTTTGTTTCCTCGGGCTCCTTAGGGGGGAGGCCCTCGACATTACTTGGTTCGAGCACGGCCCAAAAGGCCCTCTTAGGTTGACCTTGAGCATCGAACAACAAGGGATAATCTCTTCTACTCCGTACTGGAAAGTCGTTCTTCCAGCTATGATTGTCCTTTACACCCCAAAAGGTAACCCGCTCAATGACATCCCTATACTCCCGAAAAAGCTTGAAATAGTCAGCATATACCTGAGCCTGCTGGATGGCCACGGCCTCAGGCAACTCGTTTGGATAACGATTCGCCCGGTCGTTCCAACTATAAATGCTCACGTCCATTTCTGTAACACTGACGCTTAGGCCAAGGGAAGCATAAAGCTCGATGGCAGTACGCACTTGGCTCACTGGGGGATAGGTTAGATCCCAGTGCCCTTGCATGCCGATTCCGTGAATGGGTACTCCTTTGGCCAAGAGGTCTTGTGCCATCGCGTAGATCGCCTCGCGCTTACCAGGGTCCGTCGCGCTATAATCGTTATAGATCAGGCGCGCCTCGGGATCCGCTTCATGGGCAAAGCGGAAGGCAAGTTCAATAAAGTCATCGCCAATGATTTGGAGCCACTTACTGTCTCGAAGTCCCCAGGTTTGCGTCCTTGCGTCGAATTCCACCGCTTCATTCACAACATCCCAACTGTGAATTCGCCCCTTGTAACGCCCCACTACAGTATGAATGTGCTCTCGCATTCTTTCAATCAACGCTTCCCTGGAGAGTTCGTTGTTCTCTGCATCATAGAACACCCAATCCGGTGTCTGAGAATGCCAAACTAGAGTATGACCAATGACAGCCATATCGTTCTCTTCGGCATAACGAACCAGAGCATCCGCAGCGCTAAAGTTGAACTGCCCTGGTGAAGGCTGTAGAGATTCCCACTTCATCGCGTTTTCTGCCGTCACAGCATTAAAATGTCGCTTGTTAATGGCATCATCGAGATAATAGGCAGCCCGTGCAGCAAAACCGATGAGGAAATCATCCGCATAGGCCTCCCGTAAAGAAGGCACCTCTGCTGCCACCTGGCCTCCGGGAAATAGTAATAGAAGGAGTAGTAACGTCCAGACCAAGCTACAAGTTCTCTTCCTACCTTGTTGTAACATCGTTCATCCCCCCACTCAGCCAATGATCCCCGTTCTCTCAATGCTCTCCACAAAGTAGCGCTGTAAGAAGACATAGAGGAGCAAGAGAGGCAAGATTACCAGGATCATTCCTGCATTATTAATCAAGGAATAGAAGTGATCATCCAAGAAACCACTCGTCGAAGCTAAAGCACTAGCCTCATCTATCGCAAGCTGCACCTTTGTTGCCGCACCCTCCAGAGCCTGGGGCAAGAAGTTCTTGCCTGCCATGAAATTGGTCACATAAAGGTAATCATTCCATTGCCAGACGAAGGAGAATAAGAAGGTAACAACCAAGCCTGGGATACTACCAGGTAACATGACTCGGAAAAACGTGGTCAGCAATCCAGCACCATCGATATAGGCGGCCTCTTCAAGTTCTCGGGGCAATCCCCGGAAAAACTGCCGCATAATGAAAATATACAAACCGTTGCGAAATCCCGTTCCAGTCAAGCTCATAAGCGCAAAGGGCCAATAGGTTCCAATTAAGTTCAGCGCTTTGTCCCCAAGGAGGCCAAAGACATCAAAGAACCTAAAGTTCAGATACATGGGAACCATGATCAGTTGGGGCGGAACCATCAAGGTCAAAATAGCCATGGCAAATATGATCTTGCTTCCGGGAAACTTAAAACGGGCTAGTCCGTAACCCACCATCGTGCATGCCCCCACCTGCAAGACACTACTAATCGTGGCTAGTTTGAACGAGTTTCCGAATGCATCCACATACCCCATGTGTTCCCACACTAGACGGAAGTTCTCCAGCGTTGGACTGCGGGGAATCCAGCGTACAGACTGATCATACAAGTCCTCAATGGGCATCAAGGCTGTCGAAAGACGGTGTATAAGGGGTAGAATGATCACATAACAGATCCCAATTAACATCACCGTGCGCAAGAAACTCACAAAATAGCCTTTAAGCTTGTGTTTGGTAGCGAGTGTCACCGTTCACACCTCCCTTGTTAGACATGGTAGTAAACTCTTTTTGATAGAACCGCAAAAACAATGGCCAGCACAATGGCAATAGCTACAAAGTAGATCATGGCCATAGCCATACTAACCCCATAGCCGGCGCCCCGTAACATCGTTTCGCGAATCAACAGGACGAGCTCGTTATTCATGACGGTAAAACTATCGATAATTGTGTAAATGATGTTCGTGAGAATCAGGGGAGTAAGCATGGGAAAGGTAATGAGCCAAAAGCGTTCCCAGGCTGTTGCACCTTCTACACTCGCTGCTTCATAGACATCTCTAGGAATGGACTGCAAACCAGCCAGGAAAATAAGAATCTGCACGCCCGAAGAACGGATCACCATGGGTAAGCTTTCGGCGGCCCCTACGACATAGTCCATCATGCCCTCGGGAATACTGGAATTCTCGAAAATGTTGCGCAGGGCTGCACCGCCAAACCTCGCGCCTTCCTGGGCATGTTGGAGCATGATCCGGGAATAGTCATTCATCTCCAGTTTCATAATCACCCCGGCACCCATAATCACAGGTAGAAAGAAGAGCACACGTACCAAAGTGCGGCCTTTGAAGTCCTGGTTAATGATGTTGGCCGCAAAGAAGCTAAAGGCAATAATCATAGGTGTGGTCGTGGCTAGGTCCTGCAATACTTCTGTGAGGAGCCTAGTGAACTCAGGATGCACCTGAAAAGCATAAAGATAATTGGACCAGCCCCGAGGCGCAAGTTCATAGCTCACACTCGTTAGCACCAACTCGTGAAAACTAAATTGCACAGCTTGGGCCAAGGGTCGCAAGAAGAAGAGCACAAAACCAATGACGAAGGGTAGCGTAAACAAGATGCCACCTAACATTTGCCTCTTACGAAACCCCAAATAGAACTTCTTTTTGGCCATGTCGCTCACCAGCCTTTCTGCTCTGTAATCAATACATAGTCTTGGGCTGGAATCTCCCTATCTTCCACCCAGACGGACTCCTGATTGTAATTGACGATAATGATCGTTCCATCCTCATACTCTGTGGCAAATACATTAGGGCTCAAACAATTGTGATCGACGATTCGCAGATGCCACAGGTGAGCTAAGATGGGATTGACTGCTTCGTAGAGCAAGAGAATATCATTGCTAACATCAGTAAAGGAGATGGAATAGAGGTAATCGAAACTGGTGTGCTTTACTTTCGACGTGGGTGCAGCTGCAATGGTATAAACGGGTAAGGATCCGGTTTCTAACATTTTAAGAAGATAGGGGCTGGAGGTTTGATCCGCCAAATTGGCCGATCTCCCACCATAGCCCATGTAGCCACTAATCACCATTTGATAAAAGGGCACGCTGACATCGACAATCTCAGAACCATGGCTATACATGGGTGCATTGACAACATACTTGGCATAGGGGAGCAAGTAGGAATTCGGTCTTTCAAGCATGAGGTCGACTCCCTGTTCTGCCATTAGCTGCGCCTGCCTGATAACAATACCCCGAGCCTCCTGCCGATCCACTAGATCCCTCGTGTCAACACGAAAATCACTAAAGAGCTGATGCCCAAGGCTACCCGCAGACAGGGCAGGCAGATTGAGCGCTGCGTAATCAGCCAAGAAACTCTCCACAAGACCTGGTAGCTGCCGTGGCGAGATTAATGGGACTTGCCCCTCGGTAACAGGTTGATACGAAGCAATGTTGTGCACATTAATGTGTGCTTGCTTGCGGTTTAAGAAACGAGGAGCATGAAGCAGACCAAGATAGCGATCGAGAATTTTGTCTCTTCGCATCTCAGTAAAGCTTACATCAGGATATAGTTCAATTCCGCGCTGGGATGCAAAGGCAGTGAGCTGCCGGAAATCAGCCTGACGCCCTACCTTATCTTCTAGCCTCGCCTTGGTAGGATAAATGTGATTTATGCCCCCCTTGAGCCAGCCAAGATACCGAACGACAATATCCGACACCCCGGCATCCAGTAGAGTCTGTAAGATATCCTCTGCTTCCCTAAAGGTTGTCAGTGGGACTACAACATTCGAAGGTATTCCCAAGACTGGTCTAACCACATCAATACTTCCCACTGTATCAAGAATCAACGGTGTGTTGTCGGTGGGGGCAATTCTCTGCAAACCATGTTGCCTCACCAAGTAGTCCTGGTACAACGTGGCCATGGAGGCGTAATCGGCTTTGTCATCGGTGAGAAAATGATAGCGAACTGTCATGTTTCCCTGATAGGGACGGGACTGGTACATGTTTAAGGAAAGTGTGCGAAGATGGATTAACTCGCCCTCCGCTTCCATATACACTCGTACCTGAGGAATATAGTTAAAGGTCGCCCACACCTTGTTGAAGGAGTCTCGCATCCCCGAAACGGTAGCCGCCAAACTTGCCATGGCATCTCCTTCCTCAATGACAGCAAAGAAGGCTTTGTCTCCGTCTTTTAATCCGAAGACTGGAAGATGAATCTGATCTTTGAGCATAGAAGAATACTCTGCAACAGGGGACGCAGACAAATCCCTGCCGTAGACGGGGCGTGTATACGGTGTGGCATTGGTTTTTCCGTTATTCGTATAGATTAGGGCGCCGGAACCATCCGGAACCAGGATGTACCCCTCTGAATCGACATCAGAGGCGCCAAAGTAGCTTAAGAGACTAATTTGCGTCAGTGGATAACTAACATAATCGTCTGAGGCAATGTCGTAGACTTTGTCTGGATAGACGATACTCTCCCCTAAGATGCGAGCGATTAAGGTTGGTCCATCTAGCACATACTCGACAGAAACCTGGAAACTGCGTAGGTCAGGATAGGGTGGCTTAGCCCCATACATTAGATGATCCTCTGTGACATCCTCCGGGGTATAACCGTGGTCTTTGCATATTTGCATAGCCCGTTCCTTATCCCATTGCATGACATTCCAGCGAAGCATAAGGGTCGGAGTCTCCAAGAGTCCACTAATGTCTTCAGGGGTGACCTGTCCTAGACTGTCATAACCCTGTCCATCACGTACTAGGACCAAATACTCTTGGAAGAGGCGCCGTTTATCGTTGGCACGAAAGTTCTCTAAGACTTTCAAACCATAATCGCCCAGGAGCGAGGGAAGATCCACGCCGAGGATGCTGAACGTATCGCTATCCACATAGCCTTCTTCTAGGGTAAAGAGGGCATATTGCTTACGAAGAAACTGGCGATCTTTCTCATTTTCGATTCTATCTAGAAGATTGTTGAACTTCTCTTCAGAGATGACTGAGGGAAGGTAGTCTGCATCTTGCCAAGTACGTCCAATATCATAATCAATACGAAACCCATTGGGGATTGTCACAATCTCATATTGATCATGAATAACACTGTCATTGTAGCTATCCATTTGCCTTTGTTGATTGGAGACAAAATAGGTCAAAATGAGCTGCGAGTTAAGCATTTGCTTTGAGGATCCACCAGCAACCGTCTCCTTTTTGTCTCGATCCACCGGATTAGAAAACCAAATCTCGCCGCTTGCTTTCTGGCGCACAGCAAATTCTACCTTGTCTTCATTGAGGTAGAGCTCTAGATATTGGTTTTCAGCGGCAAGGCTAAATCCAGCTAGAGAATCAGCCGAAACGATACCACCACATGAGAGAAGGACGATGAGTAGAAAAGAAGATAACAAGACTTTAGATCTCACGAATCGAGCTCCTTTCTAGCCTGCTGATGGTTAGGTGCGATACATGAGCTCGGTGATGATCCCATGTACGAAGTTATACACCTGTTCGGAGAGATTGATAAAGAGGAATCCAAGAAACATCGAAAAGGCCATGCCCGCGATAGTAAAGATGCAAGTCCAAATCGTTTTTCCAAAGCGATATTCGTGGGTGGTCATCACTGCTCCAAAGACAACCAAGGCGATTGACCAAAGAACACCCACCACCATAAAGAAGTAATAAAAGGTGCCTTCTTCAGCGGTAATATAGTTACTGAGGATGGTCAAGGGAACTGTGAACAAGACCAGTGGCAGTAACGCAAAGGCAGTCGCGATATAGATATCTTTGAACGTCCCCTTTCCTTCCATGAGGGTGGTCAAAGCCCAGTTAACACCGGACCAGAGCAAAAATGGCACGACGACGCTCCCCATTTCCAGCGGCAGACTGAGTCTCGTCAAATCCACAGGATTGAAGATAAAGCCCGTATATTGCCGGGAGAACACAACGGCACCCACCACTAAGGCCAAGATGATGGTGGCCGCAGAAACAGTACCCCGACCTCCGTATTTAAGCTGATAGAAACCTTCTGCGGGGTGGAAGATGCAGTAGAACGCATACTTAAAGCTGGCATAGGTCCGGCTTACGTAGGACCCTATGCGTCCCTTTGGCATGGTCTGGCTGAGGCTTTCTGTTGTAGCAGTCTCCTCGGCAGCCGAGGCTCTGCGCCTGGCCCACAGTCTTTTGCAGAGAGCAAAGACAAGGCCAAGTGCTAGTATTGTGAGGAAAGCGGAGGTAAATTTCTCATAGATGACGCCCCGTCGATAAAGACTAAACGCATCCGAATACTCCGCTCGGTTATTACCTAGTTTGAAGAAGTGCATAGCTTCACCGTATAACTCGCGCCGAAGCAAGCTACGACCAATACCTGTATAGGCTAGATCGTAATTGCCATTAAGCTCCAAAACCTTGCGCCAAAGAGCTTCTGTAAGGGCATAATCCCCGCGGTTGTAGGCCTCCAAGGCAGCCCAGATTAACAAAGCGTAGTCCGTTGGCTCATAAAGAGTAATCGAACGCTGCCCCGCATCAAGAATCAGCATCGTATCATCCAGCGTGTCTAGGGCTACAGCTTGCATCACTTGACCATAATCTGTTCCCCGATAACCGAAGACATAAAGCAGGTTACCATTGCTATCATAACTAAATACCCTGCCCCGGTTGCTATCCAGTACGCTATAGACTCCGTATTCGTGTACAGTAATATCAACGAGCATCGAGGCTCTCCGCCGAGTTGCGGTGGAGTGTTGATCAGGATATTGGACATCGCCTACAGGGGGGTTAAACCCCAGACGCCTGAGGAGATCTTCTCCTTTGGCATTGAGCAGTTTGACCCGATCTCGCTTAGCCCCTGTGTCGGCATCCTCATCTTCATCCAAGGTTGTGGCATAGATGAATCCATTCTCATCGAGATCGAAATTGCTATACTCTGTAGGCAAGAATACCTGCATTCTAGCCCGCTGTTCACGTGTGGCAATACGAGACCAGAGATAATCAGCAAAGCTCGGTGCTACCTTGGGCGCGCCAATGAATCCCCGGAACTGTCCATCCTCACTAAAACTAATCAGCCCTTCAGGGAGGTCTTGAGCAATAACATAGATGCGGCCATGCAAGTCGACTCCGACCTTGAGGGGCCGATAGTTGAAATCTCTAGGCAAGATGCCTTCGACATCAGATGTAGGCTTACCAATAATGCGAACCAGCTCGCCATTGGCATTAAACTCTACAATGCGACCATTCCCTGTATCAGCCACATACAAGGCCTCGTCACTGGTAACAAAAAGGCCCTGGGGTCTAGCCAGGCTATCCCCTTCGCCACCTTGCCTTAAGGAATCGATAATCCGAATTTGCTCCCAATTCGAGTCAAAGACTAATATGCGGTTATTGCCTGCATCGGCGATGTAGATGTTTCCATTGGGGCTAACTGCCAGATCACTCGGTGCATTAAGGTCTCCTACACCAAGATCCGCCCCTGTAATCACGCGAGACGGTAAGTATGCTTGTGGTGCGGGTACCGCTTCTCCCCAATAATCATATGTATAACTAGTATAAGGCACAGTGAAGTTAGAAACGGGCATTCCAACGGCACTCAAAGCTTCACCACATAGTAGGATGAGCAGGACCGAGATCAAACCTAACATAAAACGAAGTCGGTTTTTCGCCTTGCCCAACAGCATAACTCTAACCCCCTCAAAGGGAGGCCCAGAGTGATAGCTACCCTCTCTGGGCCTTCCCTAGATTCGTTACCTAGACAACGTCCACTGAGCTATTGTTTCAGATACTCGTCGACCATGGCTTGACCCACAGGCTGGAACTCGCCAACGACCGTTGCCGCAGGACGACCCGCGTTGATACCGTCAATGATTCCGCCGTAGGGGGTCTCTGCCTCCCACCAGTTACCAAGGAAGTTATGGTAATAGGCTGTGTCACCATTGAGGTTCTCGAAGGCTGTATGCATTATGGTGTAAGACTCATAATCCCTGACCCGATGTGAAATTTCTAGTTCTAACACTTCGTAGTACTCATCAAGTGGGAAGAGGAAATTATCCAGCGCTACCATACCTAGAGGATAGGCTGAGTTATTGGGAAGGTAAATGGCATCAGCAACGCCTGGAGCGAACACATAGTCATCAACATGAGGTCCCTTTGGCAAAGGTAGAACGCCATGGTTGAAGTCATACTCGCTCGGATCGATCTGCCAGAATGGGAAGAAGCCCATGGCAGTCTGACCGGTGATGAACTCGCGCATCTGCCAATCTCCGTTGGAGATTCCTTCCACGTTGACCCATTCGTTCCGCTTTCTTAAGCCCTCTAAGGCCTCTGGCTCACCGAGGGAGAAAATGACCCTGCCTTCATCATCCAGGCGTGTGATGGTTCCGCCATTACTGAAGATCATGAAAAACGGGTCAATAAAGGCAAATCCCCATTGGTCAATGACACCGTCACCTGTGGTATCGCGGGTGGCTTTGCGAGCGATCGCCTCCACGTTTTCCCAGTTCCACTGGCCGGTCTCATAGAGTTCATAGGGATTTCCGAGGTTTTCACGTTCAAACATATCTAGATTGACAACTAAGAATGGAGCATGACCCCAGTCATCAGGAGCGCCCACGGAGAAGTGGAGCAACTTGCCGTCATAAGGAAGACGCTCATTCTTCAACTGGGTAATGTGGGAAAGCTGCTCAAAGTATTCTGGGGGTAGAATATCACTGACAGGAAACATAGCGCCGCGACTGGCTAGTTGGAAAAACGCGTTATGGGGCAGACGCCACATATCATATTGGGAGTCACCAGCAAGGTATCTGTTTAGAGCTAACTCGCCGACACCATCCCACTCGCCTTGGACAAGTACGATATCGCCAATGTTGAAGAGCTCCTTAGCCTCCTCGAGACGACCAGCAAACTCTCCGCCTTCTTCAAAGCGGGCCAAGGCATTAAAGTGAGCGACGTAATACACTGTAGCACCTTGAAAGTCAATCTCACCAAAATCATGACGATCCGACACATAAGCGAATGCTGTGGCCGTACTGACCAAGAGGACTAACACCAAAACTAAACTGAGTCTTTTCATTCGTACAAACCCTCCTTCTGGATTTTCCAAATCAAAAGTCACTGCCCGTTAAGTTGTAATGAGCTTACCCTACCCCCTCCCCCTTAGAAGTCGACTACTCTAAAGAATGATTCTTTAGGTTTGTGCTGTTCATCAAAGAGAAATGGCCAGTTTTTTCGTCCCCGAACAGGAAAATCATCAAGCCAGGTGTAGTCATCAGCCACTCCCCAGAATGTGACATTATCGATATGTGCTCGATACGCCCTGAAGAGTTGAAAGATACCGTCATAAGCCTCCGCCTGCGCCTCTAGCATGGCGTGACTGGGTTCTTTGACATCGGTACGCCGATCTTCAAAGCGAAAGACAGAGAGATCCAGTTCGGTGATATGGAGAGGCAATCCAAGGCTTGCGTAATCCTGAAGAGCTTCCTCAATCTCTGCCAGCGATGGTCCGTAAATATTCCAATGGGCTTGAAGACCGATACCGTGAATCGGGACTCCCCTGTCTTGAAGCTCCCTAACGAGCCGAATGATCTTCTTTCGCTTGGTTGGATTGGTTTCGTTATAGTCGTTGTAAAACAGCAGAGCGTCAGGATCTGCAAGATGAGCATACTCAAAGGCCTTGTCAATAAAATCGGGTCCAATAATTTGCAGCCACTTCGATGGGCGTAAGTAGGTCTCACTGTGGTCTTCGATCGCTTCATTGACAACATCCCAAGCGTAGATTTGTCCCTTGTATCTACCCACAACCGTTTCAATATGAGACTGCATCCGTTCCAAGAGCTCTTCTCTGGTCACCAGTTCTCCCTCGGCATTCGTGAAAACCCAGTTTGTCGTCTGGTTATGCCAAACCAAGGTGTGGCCCCGCACCTTTTTGCCATTTTCCCTGGCAAAGCCCATAATTGTATCCGCTTTGCTAAAATCATAATGACTAGGTTCGGGTTGTAATTCGGCAAACTTCATCTCGTTTTCAGCCGTTAGACTGTCAAATTGCTTAAGGATCAGGTCGCTATAGACGTCCATAGTCCTGGTGGAAATGGCTGCACCTATAGAAAAGTGATCCCGATATGTATCCATCAGTGATGGGAGCTGTTCGTTCATAGCAATTCTCCTTTACAGAGGATGGATTGCATGGAAATGGGTTTCCATCCAGGCTTGGGAAAAACCCCGCTTCAGCACGTAGGAACGGATCATGGAAACCGTTTTCCATAAATGTAATAATTAAACACAAACTACTGTTTTCCTCCTCAAAAAAGACATGTTTTTAACAAAAACATGTCTTTTTCATTCGTATGGGATTGTTAATCTGCGTTAGGCAAGCTTACAGCTGGCAAAATACGTTCGAGCATGGGGAATTACCTTGGCGCTTCCTTTTACCTCGATCGTGTCTGTAAGGCGGATATCTTCCGACGAACTACCTACCATAATCTGGAATTCACCTGGCTCGACTGCCAAATTAAGATTCCTATCATAGAAGGCGAGTTGATCGGTTGACAACTTGAACGTCACCTGCTTGGCCTCACCTGGCTGCAGGTGAACTCGCTTGAACCCCTTAAGTTCCTTCACTGGCCTGGCCAAGGAAGCATAGAGATCCGAAATATAGAGCTGTACAACTTCGTCACCAGCGAAAGGACCGGTGTTGGTGAGCGTAAAGGTGACCTCGATCTGGCCAGCTCCCCCTACTTCTCGCGGAGATACGGAGAGATTCTCATAAGCGAAGGTTGTATAGCTTAACCCAAATCCAAAGGGATACAGGGGTTTGTTATCATCAAAAATGTACTTGCGGTTCGTGGACATGTGGGTCCTATTGTAGTGAACTGGGAGTTGACCTACACTCTTAGGAATGGACACAGGTAGTTTACCACCTGGATTGTAGTCACCGAACAAAACGTCAGCAACGGCATTACCGGCTTCCGATCCTGGTAGCCAAGCTTCAATAATGGCTGGGATCTCATTGGCAATCCATTCCACAGCTAAGGGACGTCCGTTAATTAGGACAACAATGGTCGGGGTCTTGGTAGCCTTGATGGCTTCCACTAGTTCTTGCTGCACGCCTGTTAGAGTTAGATCTGTACGGTCGTGGCTCTCCCCATCTGGCTCGGTAACGGTGCCTTGCTTGGTAAAGTCCACCTCGGATATACCTTCTTCGGCATTGACCAATCCAGAGAGTCCCGATTTTCCGCCAATGACAACAATTGCGTAATCGGATTCTTCCGCAGCCTTAATTGCTTCAGCAAAGCCATCTCTATTGTCACTCATGATGTCGCAGCCTTCAGCATAACGGATGGTCACACCAGGACCAACCTTGGCCTTGATACCCTCGAGAACACTCACTACAGGAACTGCATCTTCAGGGCTGTTGACATGGGCACTGTAGGCATAGTCGCCTAGGACATTTCGTGTGCTGTCGGCACTAGGACCAATAATGGCCAATGATTTTCCGCTCTTGGGTAGGGGTAGTAGGTTCCCTTCGTTCTTCAACAGTACCATGCTCTTGCAGGCTGCCAAGCGTGCTAGTCCCCGCTGATGCGGTGTCTCAAACACAGACATCGTATTTGTGGTGTCCACGAAAGGATGATCAAAGACACCTACTTCAAACTTAGCCCGCAAATGCCTACGAACTGCTAGATCAACTGTAGCTTCCGAAATTAGGCCTTGCTGGACTGCATCTACTAGTCTTTCTCCATAGCACTCTGTTTCAGGTAGTTCAATGTCGAGACCAGCTTCAAGGGCAATGACGCCAGCCATTTGCAGGCTTTCAGCGACCCGATGCTCCCGGTGTAGCATACCAATACTGTAATAGTCGGACACTACAATGCCGTCAAAACCAAGTTCACCCCTCAAGAGATCGGT
>JAAZLY010000140.1 GCA_012799115.1 Bacillota bacterium | reverse complement strand
AGTGGGGGGTAATCTTTGTATAATTTATGAGGTGATCTAGATGCGTCTCAACATAAGTTCGTTAGTAGGTCGCAAAGGGGCCTTCTTTCACGTAGAGAAGGAATTCCCAGCGGATTTTATGCAAGGATTGCCCGAAGTGAACCAGGTGCGGGGTCCCATTCGTGCCAAGCTTCGGGTGACGAATACCGGCGAAGGTTACCTTGTTACGGGAGATCTCTCCCTCGAACTCGAACTTCGCTGTAGTCGGTGTCTAAGACCCTTGAAGACGATCCTGGAGACCTCCATTGAAGAGGAGTATCTGAATCGTCCCCCAGTAGAGGATGAAGACCCTCTATGGGATGAACAACCTTTAGTGGAGGGCAATGAACTCGACACAACAAGCCTAATTGAAGAGTCTTTACTTGTGAGCATTCCCATGAAAACTGTCTGCCAAGAGGACTGCCCCGGTCTTTGTCCCGGTTGTGGAGCCGTTTTGGCCGAAGAGACTTGTGATTGCCCAGATCCTACTATTGACATTCGATTGGCTCCTTTAAGTAAGTTGTTGCAGCAAGTGTCGGAAACGACCACACCAGAGAGGAGGAAAGACCATGGCAGTTCCAAAGAGAAGACATTCAAAAGCAAGAGTTAATTCGCGCAGAGCCAATTGGTTCCGTGTTGAGGCAACTGAGCCTAATATCTGTCCTAATTGTCGTGAGCCTAAATTGCCCCATCGAGTATGCCTCAATTGTGGCATGTACAAAGGACGTCAAGTTATCACGATTAAAGAAGCAAAATAGCTTAGAGAAGGTGTTCCTGGCAAGGGACATCTTTTTTTTGTATTTTTTTCTTTACTTTGCCCAGAGGATCTACTATACTCGAGATAGAACTTATAACCTGGTAATAACACTTGGCGATAAGGAGGCTTGGCGGTGGAACCAAGACAGAGTAGGCAAGAGAGGCGCAGCGCTTTGCAGGATCTCTTGCGGGACGATCCTTTTTTGACCGATTGGCAGTTAGCTGATGAACTGAAGGTGAGTGTGGCGACGATTCGTCTCGACCGCATGGCGCTCGACATTCCAGAGCTGAGGGAACGGGCACGGACGATTGCGGCTAGCACCTATGCTGAGGTACGGGCCCTACAGGGTGAAGAGGTCGTTGGTGAGCTCATTGAGCTTAACCTCGGGCAAAACGGTACATCGGTCTTGCGTGTTACGGATCAGATGGTTTTTGCCCGTAACCAGATCCTACGGGGGCATTTTCTCTTTGCCCAAGGTAACTCTATGGCGGTTGCTCTGGTTGACTCAGATATCGTTTTAACCAAGAGCGCTGATGTCCGCTTTTACCAACCCGTATACCTTGATGATAGGGTCGTAGCGAAGGCGACAGTTACCTCAATTCAAGGGAATCGCTACTATGTGAGTGTCAATAGCTTTGTACACGATGAGGTTGTGTTTCGTGGCGAGTTTGTGGTCGTAGACGTGAGCGACAAAGGAGGAGTATTGCATGACTAGAATTGCGGTTGATGCCTTTGGTGGAGATTATGCTCCAGAACAAATTGTAGCAGGCGCTCTGCAGGCAGCGGATCAGAACGGTATAGACATTATCCTAACCGGTGATCAATCCAAGCTGGAGTCTCTAGTCCATGGGAAACCAGGTAGTGAACGGATCGAAATCGTACACGCTCCAGACATTATCGGCATGGAAGAAGCGGCTGAAGCGGTGCGTTCCAAACCTGAATCCTCCCTTGTTGTAGCTGCTAGGCTCGTTAGAGAGGGTCAAGCAGGAGCCTTGGTCTCCGCAGGGAGTACCGGTGCCACGATGGCTGCTTCGGTCCTCACCATTCGTAGGATTAAAGGTGTAGAACGGCCAGCCATTACTAGTCTGATGCCGACGCGGACTGGAGTCGCCCTCATCGTCGATGTTGGCGCAAATGTAGATTGTAAGCCAAACCAGCTTTTCCAGTTCGCCCAGATGGGTTCGATCTATGCGGAGAATGTTCTCAAGGTCCGCAATCCTAAAGTGGGTCTCCTGAATGTAGGTCATGAACCAACCAAGGGTAACAGCTTGGTAAAGGAAGTATATTCTCTTTTGCAGACTGAAGAGAGCTCTGTGAACTTTGTCGGCAACATCGAGGGACGAGACATTTCCCAAGGGAACTGCGACGTGATCGTCTGCGATGGCTTTGTGGGAAATGTTGTCTTGAAGTTCGCAGAAGGATTAGCCGATGCGCTTTTTGGCATGATGAAAGAAGAGTTCACCCGTTCGATTCCCTCAACCCTCGGGGCCCTTCTCCTGAAACCGGGTCTGAGGCGAATCAAGAAGAAGGTAGACTATACAGAATATGGCGGAGCACCGCTCTTGGGTGTAAATGGAGTTGTAATCATTGCCCATGGGGGCTCCAATGCCAAGGCGATTCAAAACGCGATCCGGGTAGCCAAGCGAGGTGTTGAGCAAAATATTGTTCAAGGGATTGCAGAGAGGATGGCGTGATAGTGACAGAGATGAGAGAATCGATCAAGGCTATTGGGATTTTGGGAACCGGCTCTGCTGTGCCAGAGGGGGTATTGACCAACGCCCAGCTTGAAGCTATGGTTGATACATCAGATGAATGGATTGTTACAAGAACGGGAATTCGTGAGCGAAGAATCGCAGATCAAGGTACTGCATCCTCGCATCTAGCATATGAAGCGGCGCTGAAGGCATTGGAGCGTGCCCAGATTCAGGCAGAAGACTTGGATCTGATCATCTGCGCCACAGTTACTCCAGATATGGCTTTTCCTGCAACGGCTTGTCTGCTCCAAGACCGGCTTGGAATCAACGCGATCCCGGCCTTTGACTTGTCTGCTGGTTGTAGCGGCTTTGGCTATGCTTTGACTGTGGCAGAAAGTATGCTCCGAGGGGGCCCATACAAAAAGGCACTGGTTGTGGGTGTAGATATCCTGAGCAGAATTACAGACTACGAGGATAGGTCCACCTCCGTGCTCTTTGGAGATGGAGCCGGAGCAGCGATCTTAGGCGAGGTGCCAAATGGCTTTGGCTTTCTTGCCTCCGAATTGGGTGCAGACGGAGCGAGCGGTGGCGTACTTCAACTACCTGGAGGCGGGTCTTTGCAGCCAGCTTCCCTAGAGAGTGTCCACAGGCGCCAGCATTTTATCAAAATGCAAGGTAGTGACGTATTCAAGTTTGCAGTTAGAATCCTAGAAGAATCGGCGAAACGGGTTGTGGCCAAAGCGGGTCTAGCGATGGAAGATGTTGTTTGGGTGGTGCCCCATCAAGCGAATATTCGCATCATCCGTTCTGCTGCAAATCGGCTGGAAATCCCGGAGGAACGTTTTTTTGTCAATGTCGATCGTTATGGCAATACGTCAGCGGCGAGCATTGGTTTGGCCCTCGATGAACTAGCCCAGACGGGAGATCTCAAACATGGGGATTATGTTGTCCTTGTCGGTTTCGGCGCAGGATTGACGTGGTCTGCACTTGTTCTGAGGTGGTTTGAGGGAGGGCTCGTCCGTGAGTGATAGCGCTCAAAGTTGTGCTATTGCCTTTCCCGGACAAGGAATCCAGAAACCGGGTATGGCATCCAAGATCGTGGGAACCCCTGCCTGGCATCTCTTTACCGAAGCCAGTGAAATCTTAGGCTATGACCTAGGTAGTCTCTGTTTGGAGGGTCCACAAGACGTCTTGAACCAGACGTCCCATGCCCAGGTGGCCATTTTCGTTACCTGTTTGGCCCTCTGGGAGTTGGTCAAAGAAGGCTACGAGCCAGAAGTCTTTTTAGGCCATAGTCTCGGCGAGATCACAGCCCTTGCAGCTGCCGGCGCATTCTCCTTCGCCGAGGGAGTTCGCTTGACCCAAGCCCGAGGCCAGTTGATGGCTAGGGCACCTCAGGGTGGAATGGCCGCGGTGCTTGGTTTGGATCTAGAGGCTGTCTATGACCTTTGCGATCAAGTTCGCAGAAAAGGCCTCGCGATCCAGGTAGCAAACGAGAACTCACCAAATCAAACAGTGATAAGTGGGACAATAGGGGCGCTAGAAGAACTGACGTCCCTAGCCCTAGAACGTGGAGCAAAACGGGTTATTCGCCTCAACGTGTCAGGTCCTTTCCACTCTACATTGATGGAGCCAGTGGCTACAGAGTTTGCTGATGTGGTTAGAGACCTCGACCTGGTTCCCTGCAAGATACCAGTTCTTAGCAATGACGGAGAGACTCTTCTCTCTTCACCTGAAGTGGTCAAAGAGAAGCTGGTGTCTCAGATTACAGGTCCAGTCCGCTTTACACGTCAAGTTCAAAAACTCTCTGCCATGGGGTTGGAGACGATGATTGAGGTAGGTCCAGAAAGTCTCTTAGTGCCCTTGGCAAGGCGAATTGAACCAAATTTGCAGTTTTCACTTGTCACAGCTGGAGGTATATAGTAGCATGAATATGCTTGGGAAAATTGTGTTAGTCACCGGAGCAACCAGGGGCATAGGTGAAGCAATAGCCATGCGTCTGAAGGCTGAAGGTGCAGAGTTGATTGTAACTGGACGAGACCAAGAACGTCTTTCAGCTTGGAAAAGCCAAGGTGTACTAGGAATTGCTGCCGATGTCACGGACGTTTCTGAGGTTGAGGAGCTCTTCACAGAGATCATGACGCGTTTTGGTCGGATTGATGTTGTCGTAAACAATGCTGGTATCAACAAGGATAGCCTCCTGATGCGCATGGGCGACGATGACTGGCAGAAGGTGATTGACACCAATCTTACTGGTGTGTTTAATGTCTGCCGAGCAGCCATTAGGCCTATGCTAAAGCAGAAGCAGGGGAAGATTGTCAACATCTCGTCTGTGATTGGGGTTATAGGTAATGCAGGACAGACGAACTACGCAGCATCCAAAGCCGGCGTAATTGGTTTTAGTAAAGCTCTAGCCAAAGAAGTCGCCAGCCGGAATATCTTGGTGAATGTGGTAGCTCCAGGTTATATTGAAACTGACATGACCCAAGCTCTGACGGAAGAGCAGAAGGCTGCAATTCTACGTCTCATTCCCCTTGGAAGAACAGGGGAAAGGGATGATGTAGCATCTCTTGTGCACTTCTTAGTTTCAGAAGAAAACAAGTATATTACCGGTCAGACCATCCATTGTGATGGTGGCTTAGTAATATAAAGCAGGTAACACAGTTGATAGGATGATCAGAAGGAGGTGACATGTATGGGAGACTTTGATGAGAAAATTTTTGAGAAGGTCAAAACCATCGTTGTGGAGCAGTTAGGCATTAGTTATGGAGAAGTGACTCCAGACGCCTCTTTTGTAGAGGATTTGGGAGCCGATTCACTGGATGTAGTAGAATTGGTGATGGCCCTGGAGGAAGAGTTTGATCTCCAGATCAGCGATGAGGAAGCTGCGAAAATCGCCACTGTGCGTGATGCGGTGGAATTTATTACAGAGCAATTGTAGAACTTCGGTCCCAAAGTGGGCTCACTTTGGGACCATATTTATTAGGGGGGCCTTTGATGAACCGCGTAGTGGTTACAGGAATTGGACTCATATCACCCCTTGGGGATAAAGATCAGCTTTGGAAGGCACTCTTGGCAGGTATTTCAGGCGTGAGCCGGATCACTCGCTATGATGTCTCTGATATGGCTGTCCAAATTGGTGCTGAAGTTCGCGATTTTGATCCTACAGATTTTATGGATCGTAAAGAAGCCCGTCGTATGGATCGTTTTGCTCAATTCGCCGTTGCAGCCGCAAAGATGAGTCTTGCTGACTCCCAGCTGGATCTACCCTTTGTTAAGCCCGAGCGTGTCGGTGTCTTGGTCGGATCAGGGATTGGCGGAATCGAGACCGTGCAGCAACAAACAAAGGTCTTTTGGGAACGTGGCGTAGACCGGGTGAGTCCTTTCTTTGTACCGATGATGATCCCAGACATGGCCAGCGGGCAAATTGCTATCCAAACCGGGGCCAAAGGTATTAATTCATGTACCGTGACCGCTTGTGCCACTGGAACCCATTCCATTGGAGATGCCTTTCGCATTATAGCCCGGGGCCAGGCTGACATCATGTTAGCCGGGGGAAGCGAAGCTGCTCTTTGCCCTCTGGGGCTGGCCGGGTTTATGTCGGCTAAGGCGCTATCGACCCGCAACGCTGAGCCAGAAAGGGCATCGCGACCCTTTGACAAGGGGCGAGATGGATTTGTCATGGGAGAAGGAGCGGGAGTGCTAGTTCTCGAACGTCTCGATCACGCACTTGCCCGAGGGGCAAAGATCTACGGAGAAATCGTTGGTTATGGTGCCAGTGGTGACGCCTATCATATCACAAGTCCTGCGCCTGAAGGTGAAGGGGCCCAGCGGGCCATGTCTGAAGCCTTAGCGGATGGTGGGCTTCTGCCAACTGATGTGGACTACATTAATGCCCATGGCACGTCTACCGAGTATAATGACCTTTATGAGACCATCGCCATCAAGCATGTTTTCGGCGACCACGCCCATGCCTTGGCCGTTAGTTCCACAAAGTCCTTGACAGGGCATTTACTAGGCGCAGCAGGGGCCGTTGAGGCAGCGGTGTGTCTTATGACGCTACAGGAGCAGATCATACCAGGGACGTACAATTATGAAGAAGCAGACCCCGACTGTGACTTGGATTATGTCCCTAACCAATCCCGTAAGGCCGATGTGAAGGTTGCATTATCCAATTCCTTTGGCTTTGGTGGGCACAATGCTACACTAGCTTTTAAGAGGTGGGAGAATTAGATGTCTGTACTTGGAAACGAGCGACTTGAGAAGCTACAAAGGAATCTGGGGTATCATTTTCAGGATCCAAAGCACTTAGAACTGGCCCTGACGCATCGTTCCATCGGACACCAGCCAGAAAGAAACAACGAGCGTTTGGAGTTTTTAGGTGATGCAGTCTTGCAATTGAGTATAAGTTCTTACTTATACCACAGATTCCCGAGACTACCCGAAGGGGAGTTAGCCAAGATACGTTCTCTCTTGGTGCGAGAATCCACCTTGGCTGAAGTGGCTCGAGACTTGGAGCTGAATCACTGTTTGATGGTTGGTAAGGGAGAAAGAAGGGCCAAGGCCCAAGAACGTGACTCCCTGCTTTGCGACGTCTTGGAAGCAGTCTATGGAGCGATCTTCCTAGATGGAGGCTACAATGAGGCCAGGCGTGTGATTATCGAGCATCTTCCCCAGTGGGATGCACAGCAAATGCCTCTGATCGATGCCAAGTCAACCTTGCAGGAGCACTTCCAACAGGTCGCAAAAAAACCACCAGTCTATCGCCTTGTCCAGGAGGAAGGTCCTGATCATGACAAGAGCTTCGTGGTGGAAGTCCGATTTGAAGAAGAGTGTCTCGGTACAGGTAGGGGTCATACAAAGAAGGAAGCCGAACAGGAGGCTGCGCGCAGTGCCCTAGTTAAGATGGGCATTCAGGAGTAAAGCCTAGAGGAAGCGCTGTTGGTGGATGATTTGACCAACGCCGACAAGATCGGCACTGTAAGAGTGGAGAGAAACCGGATCTACAATCAGGTTGTCGATCATCTTGCCGATGACGAATTCTCCCTTGGTCTGGAGCAAAGCCCAGGAGCCTTCGGGGTAATCTTCGCCCTCGGATACGACCAACACATCTTCCTTACTGAACCTTGGGCTGTAGCGATTTGTATCTACACGAATAGCGAATAAACCTCGTGGATGGGGCTGGCTATGCAAAAAGGGCCATTCCTTCCCGGGGTTTTTGTTTTCTGGATTCCAGTCACGAAGGGGTAGGGACACAAGATAGTGACTGACCCCGTCGATCTCCAAGGTACCTAAAGTAGACTCTCTGGATTCACTGCCCAGAACCCTCCGCTTAAACTCCTTGATTCCCCCGATATTGCTTTTTTCAAGCCAGTAGTAAACGGACTTGCTATCGGCGAACTTCAGTTCCTTGGCGATTTTCGCTACGGTGATACTGGGATCCTGTTTGATCAATGCTGCGATTTGGTCTATGTAGTTTGAATCAGGCAAGTTCAGTCTCATCCTCACGTTAGTCGGTATCTGAAACATTCCGTGTGGGAAAAGAAAAAACCTTTACATAAACCATGGTCTAAACAAGGCGTTAGCTGGCAATGATGCAGAAGATATACATAAAACATGGTATGAGAAGCGCTTTTTCCATCTCCGAGGTATAGTGTTCTAATCCAAGCATATACATGGACTAGATAGCCTGGACTAACAAGGGGAGGAAGGTGCTCTTATGCGGGACAATCAGAGCATTGATCTACAGTTGATCACAAGACTGAGGGATGGCGACGAGGAGGCAAGGGACAGCCTCGTCGTGAAGTACATTCCCATGGTCAAGTACATCATTCGCAACTATTACTCCGCCTTCTTAGACTTCGAAGATCTGCTACAGGAAGGGCTAATCGGTCTACTCAGCGCCATCGAGGAGTATAAGCCGGAAGAGTATGATGTGAAATTCAGCTCCTTTGCCTACATCTGCATCATCCGGCGGGTCTACAATGTGATTAAGCTGACCACTGGAAACAAACACCGTCTGCTGAATGAGGCTACATCGCTTCAGACTCCTATCGGTAGCGATGAGTCCCGCTCCTTGCTTGACTTGGTGGCTGCAGCCATACCCGAGTTTGATCCCGAAGCCGTATATGAAGACAAGTACATCAGTGAAGTGATTGGTAATGTACTACGCAACCATCTTTCCATTCTGGAGTATGCAGTGATTATTCGGCTCTTAAGGGGTTATACAGCAAGGGAGATTGAGGAGGAGATGGGAATTGGGCTAAAGGTGATCGACAATGCCAGGACAAGGGTGAAGAGTAAGCTACGCAGGCTCTTGGATGAGCATGGATCTCTACTTAGTCCCCAGGTTCCCACCACTGTCCGCAAGCGGGAGGACTTATACCTCGATCTGCCCTTAGGCAGAAGCTAGGCATGTTCTAGATGCCTTGTCAGGGGGTTTAAGGTTCTTTTTTCCTTCGAGATGTGTTACAATAGTCAGGATGAGTACAAGTCTTGGAGGAATACTATGCGCCTTAAACGCTTGGAAATACAGGGATTTAAGTCTTTTGCGCGCCCTGTGTGTCTCGATTTTGGTCCGGGTATCACCGGCATTGTCGGACCGAACGGCAGCGGCAAGAGCAATATTTCTGATGCGTTGCGCTGGGTGATGGGAGAGCAAAGCGCGAAGAGTCTCCGTGGTCAGAAAATGGAGGACGTGATTTTTGCCGGGTCTGAAGGTAAGAAGGCACTGGGTATGGCGGAAGTACAGCTCACACTGGATAACTCTTCCAGCTTCTTCCCCCTCGATTACTCAGAAGTGACTGTGACAAGGCGCGTCTACCGTTCTGGTGAGAGTGAGTTTTACATAAACAAGCAAAGTTGTCGCCTACGGGACATTCATGATCTGTTTACAGACACCGGCCTTGGCCGAGAGGGTTATTCCGTGATCGGACAAGGTCAAATTGACGCGGTCTTGAGTGTTCGGTCAGAGGATCGCCGCGTCTTACTCGAGGAAACGGCGGGCATCGTTAAGTATCGGCAGCGCAAAGAACAAGCCCTGCGTAAACTAGATGAAACCAGCGTCGATTTGCTGCGGGTGACGGATATTCTCCACGAGCTGCAAAGCCAACTCGGTCCCCTAAGTGAACAGGCCGAACAGGCCAGACTATATCTAGATTTGGCAGAACGGCTACAGACTGCTGAGCTCGATTATCACTCCCTTGCTTGGCAGGCTATCGACGCTAAATGGGTCAAGGTTGAAGAGACATTACTTGGCTTAAAGGAAGAATACGAAGCGTATAATGATGGTCTGGCCAAGGTTGCCGATGAGCAAGCACGCTTAACCGCGGAAATTGCCAAGTTAGAAGAGGAAATTGAGGCTCATCAAGGGGAGCTCAGCAGGCTCCAAGAAGCCTACAACCAAGGAGTCCATCGCGTCGAACTCTATGAAGAACGCATACGTAACCACGAAGCCCGTAGTGAACAGCTCACGGGTTTGATTCGCGCCCAAGGGGAAGAACTGCGACTACTTGAGGATGAAGATGGTGGACTGGCTCATGAAATTGCAGCACTACAAGAGCAGATACGAGGTCAGGAGAAGGAGATCCAGACCCACCAAGCAGATATAGAAGACTTGCAGCAAAAACAGCGCCAAGCCCAGAGTACGCTTAACCAACTCAAAGATGACTTCTTTGATTTTATGCGCGAACTTGCTGATAAGCGGAACTTTCAGCGGGGCTTTGCGGAGCGGGAGCAAAACCTGCAAGCACAGATTGCCGCCAATGAAAAAGAACTCCAGAACCAAGCGCAACGACAAATGGTCGGCCAAGAAACCATTCGCAACTACCAGGCCCGCCTAGATGGGCTGGTAGAAGAACTCAAGGCTAAAGAGGCCTTGGAAAGAGATACCTTGGCTAATCTAGAGCAGACGAAGGTTTCCCTAGGGAAGGTCCAAAAGCAGCTACGCCAGAAGGAAGGCGAACTTGCCCAACTGCGGTCTAGGTTGAAGACATTGCAGGAACTTGAGGAAGGTTACGAGGGGTATGCCCTTGGTGTTCGTCGTATTATGCAGCATGCAGACATGTCGAAGATTGTCTTGGGGACCGTTGCCGATGTGATAACGGTGCCCCAGGGACTAGAACTTGCCTATGAAGTGGCCTTGGGATCGAGCCTCCAGAACCTGATAACGACCGGGGAAGAGGAAGCCAAAAGGATTATTGCTTGGCTGCAAAAGGTGCAAGGCGGACGTGTTACGATCCTACCCTTGGACTCTGTACGGGGAGTGGAGTTCTCCAAAGATAGAAAACGCCTCTTAGAGCAGGAGGGAGTCCTAGGTACAGGCCTAGATTTGCTCAGCTTCGCAGAGCAATATCGGCCAGCCTTGGCTTCCCTTTTGGGCCGCGTAGTTATCACAGAGGATCTAGACATCGCCTTAGCCCTAAAGCGAAGACTTCAGCAATTCTCCCGGATTGTCACACGTGACGGTTCTGTGGTCTTCCCGAGCGGGGCTATGACGGGTGGGAGCATCAATAGCCGCACCACGGGGCTATTGACCCGAAAGGGACAGCTCCTCCAACTCGAGGAAGACGTCCAACGTCTCGTCAAAGAGTTAGATGAGATTGCCACTCAGGAGGCATCCTTGACAGAATCCATTGCCCAGAGTGAAGAGAAACTGGCCGGATTAAAGAAGGAAGGCGTTGAAACGAGATTTGAGATTCAGCGGGTAGAGCAGGAGATAGGCCAGAGTCTTAGTGAGCTAGGGAGCATTGCCCGGGCAATTCAAGATCTTGAGGAAAAGAGGCAGGATGTGGAAGCCCAATTGGCCAGTCTAACGGCCGAGGGTGAAGTGGCTGCTGCGGGAGTTGCAGAACTAGAGCAAGAGGAATTGCTCCGCCGCGAACAGATCCAGCACCAAGAAGTCATCTTGAGCGAGCTCTCCGCCACCCTTGAGGAGCAAGCCCTGAACCAAACACAAAAACAGGTTAAGCTCGCCGAACTTAAGGGAGTTGTTCAGAACCAGCGGATCTTGCTGACGAGCTTGGAGCAGAAGAAGGAAGCGGCCAGGAAGGCTCAGGCAGAAGCCCAGGCCGAGCTTGAGGCTCTGGCTGAACTGCGGAGTGAAAACGAGCAGATGATTTTGGAGACCAAGGCTGCAAATGAAACGAGCAGTCAGCAAAAGGCTGAGCTACAAAGGGTTTTGGAGCGTGAAAAACAAAAACGCCAGGACCTGCAAAAGGAGCTTTCTAACCTAGGCGCGGAGTTGATCCAGGTAGAAAAGGAACAGCTCAAACGGGAACGTGCCCTTTACAAGAGTGAAGTGGAACAAGAGCAATTGCAACGGGAACGGGAACAGATTCTCTCTACCTTAGCTGAGCAAAATCTCACCTTGGAAAGTATTTTGGCACGGGAAGTATCTGTCAAAGAGGGGACACTAAAACGAACGATCGCAGGATTGCGCAACGAAATCAAGGATCTTGGTATGGTGAACCCAGGGGCCACGCAAGAATATGAGCGTGTGTTGGAGCGTTGTTCCTTCCTAGAGACGCAGCTTCAGGATCTCAATGAAGCCCGGGAACGTCTGCAGGATGTGATTAACGAGATGGATAAGCTGTGCCGGACGAAGCTCTGGGATGTGTTTCGCAAGGTACAAGCAGAGTTTGGTACCATTTTTAGCCAGCTCTTTTTGGGTGGAAAGGCCGAACTCGTTCTCACAGATCCCGACTCGATCTTAACCACTGGGATCGACATCATGGCCAGACCCCCAGGTAAGAAGTTACAGAATCTCCTCGTTCTCTCAGGAGGTGAGCGGGCGTTGACTGCGATTGCCCTTCTCTTTGCAATTCGCAGGGTACAACCTACTCCGTTTTGGGTCCTCGATGAGATCGATGCCGCCTTGGATGAAAGCAATTTAGGGCGCTTTGTCGAGTTGATGGAGGAGTTTTCCAAAGAAACCCAGTTTCTTGTGGTCACCCACAGACCTAGGACGATGGAAGCCGCACATACCTTGTATGGTGTGACCATGGGCGAGGATGGATTTTCACAGATCATATCAGTTGCATTGACCGAAGGAGGCTAGAACATTGTTTTGGAAGAAGATATTCCGGTCTGACAAGGCCGCGGAGAAGGAAAAGGACCAAAGGGAGAAGCAAGGGCAGGAGCAGGAAGAGGAGCATCAGCCAGAGCAGAAGACCGAAGAGGCAGAGCGAGGCTTTTTTAAGCGATTAGTCAGTGGTCTGGAGAAGACCAAACAGGGTTTTGTGGACAAAGTTGAAGGAATCATGACCGGTCGCAAGGTTGACGAAGAACTCTTTGAAGAACTCGAAGAAGCACTCATTCAGGCGGACTGTGGTGTCGAGACTTCCCTGTACCTGGTTGATCAACTCAGGGAACGGTCCCGGGCAGAGAAGATCACTGAATCGGAAGCACTCAAAGGGGTATTGATCGAAGAAATCGTCAGGATTTTGCAGAAGAACGCTGAACCTCTAAGAGCCCCACAAGAAGCACCCTATGTGCTTATGGTAGTTGGAGTGAATGGTGCAGGCAAGACAACGACAATAGGAAAGCTTGCCTATCGTTTTAAGCAAGAAGGAGCACGGGTTCTTCTGGCAGCTGGGGACACATTTCGGGCTGGTGCCATTGAGCAACTTGAAGTGTGGGCAAATCGGGTTGGTGTGGATCTAATCAAGCATAAGGAAGGCTCCGACCCAGCGGCAGTGGCCTATGACGCCATCAACGCTGCCAAGGCTCGCAAGACCGATATCTTGATTCTTGATACCGCAGGGCGTTTGCAGACAAAGGTTAATCTGATGTCGGAGTTAGGCAAAGTGCACCGAGTGGTCCAGCGCGAACTAGGGCGAGATCTAGATGAGATCCTTCTGGTTGTTGATGCAACAACCGGTCAAAACGCGCTGTCCCAAGCTAAGATTTTCAGCGAAGCGGTACCGGTAACTGGCATTGCCTTAACGAAACTAGATGGCACCGCCAAAGGCGGTATTGTATTGGCGCTAGCCAATGAGTTGAATCTAGCTGTGAAGTTAGTTGGCGTGGGAGAGCAGTACGAAGATCTGCAGGATTTTGATCCCAATACCTTTGCCAGTGCACTTTTTGGCCGTCAAGAGAAAATGCTTGACAAGGATTGATTCCCTGACTATACTAAGTGAGTGTAAAGTAAGAAGGCTTAACAGCAAAAAGGTGACAACATGGAAAACGCACTACCCATGGCTTTGCTTTTTGATTTTTATGGACCCTTACTGACGGAGCGCCAGCAAGATGTCTTTCAGATGTACTTTCATGAAGACTTGTCCCTAGGCGAAGTTGGTGAGGAGTTCGATGTGTCCCGACAGGCCATTTATGACATTCTGAAACGTTCAGGATCCCTCCTCGAGGACTTTGAAAGCAAGCTAGGCTTGGTGGCAAGACATCAAGAGAGACAGCGCATCTTTGATGAGACATTAAGCCTCATCGAATTATGCCGCACAGCCGAATCAAAGGATCGCGACCAGTATCTAACTGAGCTCGCAGAGAAGATTGCTGAGGCGCAACGACAGGGTTAGGAGGGAGTACATGGCTTTTCAAAACTTATCATCCCGCCTGCAAGAAACAATGCGCAAACTAAGGGGTAAGGGGAGACTGAGCGAGAAAGACGTCGATGAAGTTTTGCGCGAGATTCGCTTAGCCCTCTTGGAGGCGGATGTTAACTACAAGGTAGTTAGGGACTTTGTAGCCCATGTCAAGGAAAGGGCTACAGGTCATGAAGTATTAAGTAGTCTTACACCGGGTCAGCAGGTGATCCGCATAGTCAATGAGGAATTGACCGCACTCATGGGTGGAACCCAGGCCAAATTGACCATGGCTTCCAGACCTCCTAGTGTCATTATGATGGTGGGCTTGCAGGGCTCAGGAAAGACAACGACAACGGGAAAACTGGCCCGGATGCTACGAGCCCAAGGGCATCGTCCATTACTAGTAGCCTGCGATATCTATCGCCCCGCTGCCATTAAGCAGCTTCAGACCCTGGGAGAGCAATTAGAAATACCCGTCTTCAGCATGGGTGAGCAGAACCCGGTTGATATCTCTAAGGCCGCATACAAGCATGCACAGAACCATAATAACGATATTGTACTCATCGATACGGCGGGACGTCTACACGTTGATGCTGAACTGATGGAAGAACTTGTAAATATCAAGGATGCGGTAAACCCTTCAGAGATCTTGCTGGTAGTGGATGCCATGACTGGTCAAGATGCAGTGAATGTAGCCACTAGTTTCAATGAGCAGTTGGAACTTGGCGGTATCGTCCTAACGAAACTTGACGGCGATGCAAGGGGCGGTGCAGCCCTCTCGGTCAAGGCAGTTACGGGTAAACCCATTAAGTATGTTGGTGTCAGTGAGAAAATGGATGGTCTAGAGCCATTCCATCCTGACCGTATGGCTTCGCGGATCTTGGGCATGGGTGATATGCTCACGCTGATTGAAAAAGCTGCCTCAGCCGTGGATGAAGAAAAAGCGGAGAAGATGGCGGCCAAGCTCAGAGACGCCGAGTTCACGCTGGAAGATTTCCAAGAACAGCTGAGCCAGATGAAGGACATGGGTCCCATCGACCAACTCATCGGTATGATTCCAGGCTTGAGTGGCGCTAAACAGCTACAGAATCTAGAAGTGGATGAGTCGCATTTCAAGCGAATCGAAGCGATTATCCAATCCATGACCCCCGAGGAAAGGCGTAGACCAGAGATTATCGGAGGATCAAGGCGGAAGCGAATTGCTGCAGGTTCGGGAACGAGAATTCAGGATGTGAATCGTCTGCTAAAGCAATTTAGTCAGACCAAGCAAATGCTAAAACAGTTTTCTGGCAACCCTAAGGGCAAGCCCAAGGGGCGCAGAAAGAAGGGAATGTTTTCCCTGTTTCAATAGAAGCTTTTCAGTTTGATGATTAATCTTGGCAGGAGGTGAGAATAGATGGCAGTGAAAATTCGTCTGAAGAGAATGGGCGCCAAGAAGCGACCCTTTTACAGACTGGTTGTAGCAGATTCCAGAGCCGCACGTGATGGTGCTTTCATTGATACCTTGGGTTTCTACAATCCCATCGCGGATCCTGTAGAGCTGAAGATCGATGAGGAAAAGGCACTTGACTGGTTGCAGAAAGGGGCGCAACCTTCCGATACAGCAAAAACGCTGTTGAAGAGGAGCGGAGTCATGGAAAAATTCGCCGCATCCCGTAAACAAGGATAGGGGGTGTTCTTGTGAAGAGCTTAGTAGAGTTTATCGGGAAATCTCTAGCAGATAACCCGGAGCAAGTTGTTGTCGAAGCTCAGGATAAGGGGCATGAAACAGTCTATACCATGTATGTGGCACCAGAAGACATGGGACGCTTGATTGGTAAGGGAGGCCGAATTGCAAAGGCCATTCGCACCGTGGTAAAGGCGTCTGCAATTAAGTCTGGAGTTCAAGTCCACGTCGAGATCGATGAACGATCATAAGTGGATTGTCGTTGGTGAAGTTGTATCCACACAGGGTAATCAAGGCGAAATCAAGGTTGTCCCGCACACAGAATTTCCCGACCGTTTCTTTGCTATGGACAGTGTGCGTTTGTTTCGGGGTGATGACCAAGAGCCTTTTGCAGTCTTTGCTGTGGAAGGATGCCGTGAGCACAAAGAAGCCATAATCCTGAAGTTAGCGGGAATCGACAGTATCTCCGAGGCAGAACAACTGCGCAAGATGTTGATCAAGGTCAGCGTGGATGAACTGATGCCCTTGCCGCCTGGTCGCCATTACATTTTCCAGATCATTGGTCTAGAATGTCAGACAAGCTCGGGCCAGAAGCTTGGTGTGATCACCGATATTCTGCAAACTGGTGCGAACGATGTCTATGTTATCAGGCCTTATGCTGGTGTGACCAAGCTCAAGGAAATCTTAATCCCGGTTGTTCCCCATGTGGTGCTGGAGATTAGGCCTGAGGATGGGTATGTGCTAGTGGAATTACTCGATGGCTTGCTGGACTGAGTCTGGAGGTACAACATGCATTTTGACATTCTCACTTTGTTTCCGGAGATGTTTACCGGACCGCTAGAAGCTAGCATTTTGGGCAAGGCCCAGCAAAGTGGGCTGGTTTCGGTTGACGTTTGGAACATTCGCGATTATGCTTTTGATAGGCACAAAATTGTTGATGATACGCCCTATGGGGGCGGTGCTGGTATGGTTTTGAAAGCCGATGTCCTTGTTCGGGCTATTGAGGCTGTTCAAGGAGACTCTAAGGCTCCTGTAATCTACCTTTCGCCCCAAGGAAAGGTGTTTGATCAACAAATGGCTGCTGAGCTAGCGGAACTGCCCCATGTGATTTTGCTAAGCGGGCACTATGAAGAAATTGATGAGCGGGTCCGGACCCACTGGGTTGACGTTGAACTTTCTATTGGGGACTATGTCTTGACGGGTGGCGAGTTGCCTGCGATGGTAGTCGTGGATGCGGTTACCAGGCTATTGCCGGGTGTACTGGGTGATGAGAGTTCTCATCAACAGGATTCCTTCCAACATGGTTTGCTCGATCATCCACATTACACTCGACCTGCTGAGTTTCGAGGTCTCCAGGTACCAGAGGTACTCTTAAGCGGTCATCATGGTCATATTCGACGTTATCGGCTGAAGGAGTCACTGCGACGTACCATGCTGAGACGACCTGACTTATTAGAGAAAAAAGAGTTATCAAAGGAAGAACGCCAGCTTCTTGAAGAGTTGGCTAGTGAATACTCCGTTGAGGGGAGGGTAAATACCAATGAATCTGATTGATGTTATTGCACAAGATCAACTTCGCTCTGATCATCCCCAGTTTGGTGCTGGTGATACAGTGCGTGTTCACGTTCGAGTTGTGGAAGGCACAAATGAGAGAATTCAAGTCTTTGAGGGCGTTGTTTTAAGGCGGATGGGTGGAGGAATCCAAGAGAACTTCACAGTGCGCAAGATGTCGCAGGGTGTAGGTGTTGAAAGAACCTGGCCCATCAATTCACCCCGTATAGAGAAAATTGAGGTCATTCGCCACGGCAAGGTGCGTCGCGCACGTCTGTACTATCTCAGAGATCGTTCCGGCAGAGCTGCCCGTATTAAGGAGCGCCGCCGGTAGTGTGAGGCAGGTGACCCTAAGGGGAGTGGTGTGTATACACTCCTCTTTTTTACATCTGCTTGAAGTGGAGGAACAGGCATGGCAAAATCCGAGATCAGAGAGTATATTGAAGCACTCGTCATATCAGTGGCTCTAGCTGGGTTTATCATTTTCTTTGTAGCCCAGTCCTTCCTCGTGGAAGGAAGTTCGATGGAACCATCCTTTCATCACAGACAAAGGTTACTCGTGGAAAAGGTGTCCTACCGCTTCACGGAACCGGAGCGAGGTCAAGTTGTAGTCTTTCGCTATCCAGGAGATCCGCGCCGCAAGTTCATTAAGCGGATCATAGGCCTTCCAGGTGACGAAGTTACCATTCAAAACGGCTTTCTTTATGTCAATGGTCTACGTTTGGATGAAGACTATATCAATGGTCCCACCTATGGAACCTATAGTGCGCCAACCTATGGACCAGTCCTGGTGCCACAAGGGCACTACTTTGTCTTAGGTGATAACCGACGGAACAGCGACGACAGCAGGTATCCTGATGTTGGCTTTGTGCCGAAGAAGAACTTGATCGGTAGGGCACTTTTCGTTTACTGGCCACTGAATCAAGTGAGGGCGGTTACCAAACCACCCGTCCTCGAAAGGATTGAAAACAGATAATGACCATTCAATGGTATCCAGGGCATATGACCCGTGCCAAAAGGATGATCAAAGAAGAACTCAAACTAGTCGACGGACTCCTTGAGGTTGTGGACGCGCGGGTACCCGAGAGCAGTCGAAACCCCGATCTTAGAGATCTGACGAGCAAACCGCGCTTGATCGTGTTGAGCAAGACTGATCTTGCCGATCCACTCCAAACGCGGGAGTGGATGGAATACTGGAAAAGCCAAGGTGAGGCTATTGTTGAGACAGATCTATTGCAGGGGCAAGGTCTCAGGGAGATTCGGGCCGCTGTAGCTCAGACGTTTCCTAATCTAAAGCGTCATCCTCGCCTATTAGTCGCGGGGATCCCCAATGTTGGAAAATCAACCTTGATCAATGGACTTACCAAGCGTAGGGCTGCTGGAGTGGGTGCCAGACCAGGCGTAACAAAGGGTAAGCAGTGGCTTTCTGCCCCTGGTATGCAACTTCTCGACAGTCCCGGTATTCTGTGGCCCAAGTTTGAAGATCAAGAGGTAGCCAAACGTCTCGCCCTTGTTGCCTCCATTCGTGACGAGATCTTTGACCAGGTGGAGATTGTCTGGTGGTTGATGCAGTTTTTGAAAGAGCATTATCCTGACGCCTTGCCCACACGCTATGGGGTCATTGACGAAGAAGACAATGCCTTGGAAGAAATCGGACGCCGGAGGGGTTGTTTGCTCCGGGGCGGGATTGTTGATTTCAACCAGGCTGCAAGTAGTGTGCTCAAGGACTTTCGTACCGGAAAACTTGGCCGGATCACACTGGATCTCTTTTCTAGGAGTGAGTCAAGATGAGAACCTTGGAGACCTATCTAAAGAGCCAATCATTCCAGCGGATCGTGGGGGTCGATGAGGCTGGACGCGGACCTTTAGCCGGCCCTGTTGTGGCTGCTGCTGTACAGATTTTACCAGAAGGTTTTTCTTCGGAAATCCGTGACTCCAAACGACTATCCCCTAAGAAACGAGAGTTGGCCTACGAAGAAATATTGAGAACATGCCTGGTAGGTGTAGGGCATGCCAGTGTCGATGAGATCGACAGCCTGAACATCCTACAGGCTACATTTCTAGCTATGCGAAGGGCATTGGAGAATCTGCCAGAGCCACCTCAATTCTGCCTGATTGATGGGCAACTGGAGATTCCTGATTTACCATGGCCACAGCGGGCTGTAATAGGCGGTGACGATCTGTCGATCTCGATTGCAGCAGCGAGTATTGTAGCCAAGGTCGAGCGGGATCGAATCATGACAGCCTATGACGAAGTTTATCCCCAGTACAATTTTGGGCAGAATAAGGGATATGCTACGAAAGAACACCGGGACAGAATTAGAGAACATGGTCGCTGTCCTATACATAGGGGTTCTTTTCAATGTGCGGGTGGCCTATGAGCATGAACTTGGGAGAGAAACTCGCTCAAGAATACCTAGTTGGGCAGGGTTTGGAATTTCTGACAGCGAATTTTCGCTTGCGTATCGGTGAAATTGACTTGATCATGCGAGATGGCGATTGTCTGGTCTTTGTCGAAGTCAAGTATCGCTCGTCCGATCGCTATGGTACGAGCGTGGAGCAGGTAACTGCCGGAAAGATCAGAAGGATCAAACAGGTAGCCCAAGCTTATTTACAACGCTACTGCGAGTCAGAACCTTATGTGCGCTTTGATGTGGTTGGTATCAGTCCTGACGTGACTGGTTACAGATTTCACTGGGTGAAGGGAGCTTTTGAATGAGACGTAAATCTACTGGCCTTATACTTTTTATCATTATTCTAACCGCTTTTTCTTGTAACGCCCTTGCTCAACAGACACTGCCCTTTGAGTTGGAGGCGACGTCCGCCGTACTTCTAGACTATGAGTCAGGGCAGATCCTCTTTTCGCAGAATGGTAAGGATGAACATGTTCCAGCTAGTCTTGTGAAGATTATGACCATGTATGTAGCCTTTGACGAGATTAAGGCGGGTCGTATCGGACTGCAAGACACAACGAAGGTGAGTGAGCGTGCTTGGCGCATGACTGGCTCAAAGATGTTCCTAGAGCCAGGCGAAGTGGTGACCATTGAGCAATTGATCACGGGTATTGCCGTTGTCTCCGGTAACGATTCCTGCGTGGCATTGGCAGAAGCCATATCCGGTAGTGAAGAGGTCTTCGTTGGGCGGATGAATGATAAGGCCCGCCAGCTGAATCTCAATCTCAGTTTTGTGGATGTTCATGGACTCTCGCCAGACAACAAAATCACGGCAGAAGATATTGCAGTCTTGGTCTATTACTACTTGAGGGAGCATCCAGAGGCCATCGAGTACCACAAGCAACGCTCCTTTTCGTACCAACCCCGCTCTAGCTCAAGTCCTATTGTGCAGACCAATCGGAACGGATTGTTGCGCTCCTTTGAAGGAGCTGACGGACTGAAGACGGGTCATCTGCAGGTGGCGGGTTACAACCTAGTTGGCACCGCAGTGCAGAACAATCGAAGACTTATTGGAGTCGTTCTAGGAGCGACGAGCGAGTCCCGGAGAGAGCGGGAGATGACGACGCTACTGAATTATGGGTACCGGAACTTTGACCTGGTGAACATTTCGCGCCTTCTCGAAAACAAGACAACCAAGGTGTTTAAGGGGAAACAGTCTGAAGTGGGTATGGCTGTTTCAGCCCCAATCATAGCTGTACCCAAAGGTAACGAAAAAAGCGTCAGTATCGGCATCCAAACCAAGGAAGTTGAGGCCCCCGTGCAAAAAGGAAGTCAGGTTGGCGTACTTAGCATCTATGTCGAGGGACAGCTGAACAAAGAGGTTCCTTTACTGGCGGCTCAAGATGTGGCCCGGGGTAGTTGGTATCAAGTTTTGTGGGATAGTATCAAACGCTTTTTCCAGGATCTGATCCGCGGAAGATAGAAGCCGCGGGAGACCAAAGAAAAGGCTTGCTTGGGGGGGCGAGCCTTTTTTTGTGCAGAAAAATTTCAGGAAATACAAGGAGTCGGTAAGTTTTCGTAGAATTTAGTAGTGAAAACGATGGAATAAGTAATGAGAGGGTGAGCTTCATGCAGCCACTTGTCTTGGACGATTTGGACAAGAAGATATTAGCGTATTTGCAGCAAGAGGGTAGAATGACTTTTGTCACCTTAGCTGCCTATCTAGGGGTTTCCGAAGGCACCATACGCAAGCGTGTTAAGCGTTTGGAGGAAAATGGTGTGATGAAAACAATGGGTGTGACTGACCCTTTGAAAATGGGTCTGGACACGGTCGCATTTATCTGGTTTAAGGTCGACCGCCATCATATGGACTCTGTTATAGCGGCTCTGAATGCCCTTGAGGCTGTACGTTACCTAGTGGTGACAACAGGTGGTCATGATCTCGTAGCAATGGTTGTCTTGCCAAATCGAACCAAGTTGGTCGCTTTGCTCAATGAAGAGTTTGCGAACATTGAGGGTATCATAAGTACCGAGACCTCAATCGTCTTGCAGATCCATAAGCAAATCTACGATTGGGCTCCCTTTAGCCATTGTATTGAAAAGGATGGTGTGCAGGGATGAGTGGATTTGTTTTAGATCAATTTGATCGAGATATTATTCGCTTGCTTCAGCAGGATGGTCGTATGCCTTTTCTGACCATTGCCCATGAACTGGGTTTGGCTGAAGGAACGGTTAGACGCCGCGTAGGCAAGCTTATGGACGAAGGCTTACTGAAGATTGTCGGGATTGCGAGCCCCTTTAAGGTAGGATTGCAGACAGTGGCCATTGTTGGTCTGAAAGTAGACCGGGGCAGACTGCAGCCCATTGCTGAAGAGCTTAGTTCTCTCACAGAAGTCCGCTATGTTGCCCTCTCGACAGGGAACTATGACTTAGTGATCGAAGTCGTCGTGGCCAGTAACGATGAGCTCTTAACCTTCTTGGTGGATCGTTTGCGAGAGATCCCAGGCATCAATAATACCGGGACCTCAGTTGTCTTGAAAGTGGCAAAAGAAGACTTAGCCTGGGATTCAGATCAGATGAATACATCCCTGTAGCTCTCAAATCGGTATTGCAGGGCTTCTCCCATATGCTTCGGGCTGATCACATCTGCGCCATCGAAGCTTGCGATTGTCCCTGCGAGTCTCCGTGTGTTTTCGAATCCTCGTACCGAGAGTTCCATGCTTTCCTGGGCCCGATGAAGAAAGTCCAATGCCTCTGGACTGATCCTGCTAGCTTGACGAGTATTTTGCTTGTGACTTAAATGTCCCTTGGTCCCCTGAGTCCTTTTCTCGGGCCAAGGGACTGTTTTTTGCCGGAGCTCTGCTTCAGAGAGGGGACTCAGATAGGTAAACATTTCAAAACGATCCAATAGTGGCCCCCGTAGCTTGCGGCGATACCGGTTTAAGTCCCTGCCTGAACAGGTGCATGTTCGGATTGAGCTTCCCAGATAACCGCAAGGACAGGGATTTGCGGTTGCAATCAACCAAAAGTCTGCTGGAAAGGTTAATACATGTTCAGCCCGGGAGATCTGTACCTCCTTGTGATCGAGGGGTTCCCGTAAGCCCTGGAGGGCACCTTGGTTAAACTCTGGGAATTCGTCCAAGAGTAAGATGCCACAATGCGCTAAGGTGATCTCTCCTGGTCGGCCATTCTTCGATCCGATTAGTGCCGCCTGGGAGATGCTGTGGTGCGGCACTCGGAAGGGACGTTCCGTCAAAGGAGAGGTGCGACTCGCCCCAGGACTAGCCGCCTCATGGATCTTGTTGATCACAAGAATTTCCTCATGGGTTGGAGGGCTAAGCAGATATCGGGCCGTTGATGCCAACATGGTTTTCCCCACGCCTGGGGGACCAATGAGCATAATGTGGTGCCCACCATGGGCCGCGAGTTCAAGGGCTCGCTTGGCCTGGGCCTGTCCCTTGATCTCCTTCGGATGAAATACCTGACTTGCAAGCCCTCGGGGAGCCACGGTACTTGGCCTCTTACGTCGGCCCTGAAGGACCTCTAGGAGATCATTTAACGAAGGAGAAAGCAGACAGTGATCACCTACTACCAGGGCTGCTTCTGCTTCATTTTCTTTAGGAAGCACAATTTGACAATTGCGCCTTGCAGCTAGCTCAGCTAGGCTGAGTACTCCGCTCACTCGTTTAAGGTTACCGTTCAAAGAGAGTTCGCCTGCGAAGATGGCGTGATCAAAAACATGCGTTGGCAGGATGCCTTGATGTGCCAGGATGCCAAGGGCTATGGGCAGATCAAAAAGGGCACCATCCTTTGGATAATGGGCTGGAGCCAAGTTGACGATCACCTTTTGAGCCGGGAACTTGAAACCCGAGTTGCGTAAGGCCGAACGGACCCTTTCACGGCTTTCTCGAACCGTCTTACTCGGCAAGCCGACGATCTCGAACCCTGGCAAACCAGGTCGTACGTCGACTTCTACATCAATAAGTAGGCCTTCAATACCAGCAACGACTCCGCTTTGAACCACGATCATAGGAGAACCCCCTTGACATAATACTCTGAATATTGATATATTTGACATAACTCCAAGGAATCCTTCCCAACATAGAACAAGCCCTTCCTCGGCATCCTAAGAAAAAAGTGAGGAGGGCGTTCATGCCTTTTGATGTAGGCTCTACAAGGATCTTCCACTGCGCCGCCTGTGACGTTGATACTCCCCATACGATCAAGACCAGTAAGGGGGATATGTACGGCATCATCTGCACGAACTGTCATGGCGGTGCCATTGTGAGCGCATTGGACTTGCGTATCTATCAGTTGAGATGGGAGGAGGAGTTGCAGGCGATTCTAGATAGCCTGGTGGAACATCCGATTCAAGATGACGACAGATAGGAGGTCTAGAGGATGTCATGGAGTCAGCGGCAATATCTGATTGCCTTCAACATGGTGCCCAGCATTGGAGGGAGGCGTCTTCTGTCCATCAAAGAGCACTTTGGTTCCCTAGAAGAGGCCTGGCATGCTCCGATCAAGGAACTGACTAACGTGGAGGGTATTGGACCGAAGATCGCGGAAAGGTTTTGTACTATCCGGCCCACAATTTCTCCCGAAAGGGAAGAGAAGTGGGCTGATGGTCTTGGAGCAAGGATTATCACTTTGGCGGATAGCTCGTATCCTGATTATCTCAAGGGGTTGGCTGTTCCCCCGCCAGTTCTCTATGTTCGAGGCAAAATGCCAACACAGCCAGGAATCGCTGTCGTTGGCACTCGTAGGCCCTCTAGGGTTGGTATAGCTCAGGCCCGTCAGTTTTCGTCTTATCTTGCCTCTCAAGGCATACCGGTAGTAAGCGGGTTAGCTCGAGGTATCGACTTTGCCAGCCATGATGAGGTTGTCAAAGCCGGAGGCGTTACGGTAGCGGTCCTCGGGAGTAATCTCGCCGATCTCTATCCCCCTGAACATAGACTGTTGGCCAATCGAATTACGGAAAAAGGAGCCTTGATCACGGAATTTTCCAGCTGCTGCCCTACCGTGCCTGGGAACTTCCCTAGGCGAAATCGGATTATTGCAGCCTGCTCCCAGGGGGTATTGGTAGTCCAGGCCGGGAGAACGTCAGGTGCTTTACATACGGTGGATTGGGCGTTAGAGCTTGGCATTGAGGTCTGGGCAATTCCAGGCGAGATCAGTGATCCATTGCGGCAAGGAAATCATCGATTAATTCGGCAGGGAGCGGCCTTGGTGAGTGACCCAACAGAGTTGATCGAAGGGGGCGTTCACAAAGGTATGGATAACGGCAATCATCCATCTCTTGAAGTGCTCTATGATGCAGGTTATAGTCCTAACGAAATTGCTGCCACACTGGATCGACCCGTCCATGACATCCTGTCAGAAATCTCCCTGCTCCAAGTGAAAAGAGGGTCAAAAATGGGCCAATTGAAAAAGTAAGTTCCAGTTTGAAAAAGTAAATTCCACAGATGGATGAACCGCTCAAGAAACTCGATTCGAGGGAGTTTGAAAAGGTTTGT
>JAAZLY010000139.1 GCA_012799115.1 Bacillota bacterium | reverse complement strand
TTCCAGTCTTGGAAAGCGCGTGCGTTTCCCGCTCGGTGAAAAGTAGAATGTTCCGTCTTTCCATGATTGATTTGAGTTTCTCGCTGTAGGCAGGGCTGGCAAAGGACAAAAGGCGGGATTCGGGAGTGACGAGGGAGATTTGTATCTCCCGCCGTAGGCCTCGTTTGCGAAAATAGTCGTCAATGACGAGGGTCAGTTCGTACGGGGCGATTGTGCCTGTAAAGGGGAGGCTTGAAACAAAGATGACAATATGTCCCCGCCGAAAGCTTCTAAGCCTCTGGTGCAGCATCTCGGCCTCCTCGAGCCTGTAAGGGTTGAAGGCCAGGTTGTGACCTGAGATGCCATGTTGCTCCGTTCCCAGAGCAATGATGAGGCTATCATAGGAGAGAAAACCCTGATCCGTGCGGACAGTCTTATCATCGGGGTGAAACTCCTGGACCTCAGCTTGTATGAACTGCAGGTTCGGCCCCTCCAATCGCTTGAGGGACCGTACGATCTGACTAGGCTTACGTTTTCCCGTTACGACCAGGGGCAAGCCTGCCAGGAAAACGTGTTTTTCTCTGCGATCTACGAGGGCGATACGATGTTCCTTGGGTAAGACTTTGGCAAGAACGTTAGCGGCTACAACACCGCCCGTTCCGCCGCCTAGGATTAAGATGGTCTTGGCCATAGTTATCCACTCCTGCCTGTAGTGTGTCCCTATTTCGTAAATTTAGGAGATGGGTCCCAATAAAAGGAGGATTTGGGTTCTTTGTGAGGAATGTTACGTTCGGGTTGGAACGGGGTGTTGTTGTGGTATTGGCTTTTTTGGTAGTGGTCATCCTTGCCCTAGGGGTAGGACTTGTTTTTTTGGCAGTCAGGATATCTCGTTTGAAGGAGCAAATGGAGCAAGAGGCAGACGGTCATCGTCAAGTTCTTCTTGCTATTTCTGATGCTCTCATTGTGACGAATGCCCAGGGGCAGATTACGATGCTGAACCGCAGGGCCGAAAAACTGACTGGTTACAGCCGGGAGGAAGCCCTAGGCCGTGCTTATGATGAGATCGTATGCATCGAACACTCCACCGCGGATCCCCTTAGAGAGGTGCTTCGGGGCCAGCGTATGAGTGAAAACAATGCTTCTTTAGTGTCTCGGTCTGGGACAGAAGTCTTAGTTCGAGAGCATATGGTTCCACTCTTTAGCCGCTCAGGAGAAGTTGAAGGTGCAATCTTCACCTTGAGGCCAACGGCGGGTTGGGATGCCAAGGAGAAAGAACTGGATCATGATGGTGCGATCGATTCTTTGACGGGTCTTTACAACCGTGCCTACTTCGACCAGGAGTTACTCCGACTCGATCAGCCAGAGTACTGGCCTTTATCCATTCTCATGGGAGATCTCAATGGGCTCAAGCTCACCAACGATATTTTCGGTCACTCCAAGGGAGATGAACTCTTGGTCGCGGTTTCGCAGGTTCTTCGAGATGTTTGCCGACCAGAAGATAGCCTGTTTCGTTGGGGCGGCGATGAGTTTATTGTCCTGATGCCCAAGTTGGGAAAAGAAGAAGTGATTATGGTACGGGAGCGCCTGCAAGAGGCATTACAGGGGCGGGTCGTTTGTGCTATCCCAGTTGATTTGCCCCTTGGCTGCGGAACGAAGGAAGATGAGAGTCAGGACATTCGGGCTGTCTGCCAACAGGCCGAAGAAGAGATGTACTGGATGAAGACAATCAACCAGACTCAGTTCGAGAGAGAGACCCTCAATGCCATTATGAACGAGCTTTACAGTCGGAGTAGTGGTGAAAGAGAGCATGCCGAACGAGTGAGCCGACTGGCTGAAGAGTTGGGTAGGCACTTGGGTCTGGGTAGAGACGACTTGCGTGGCTTGCGCGTCAGTGGACTCCTCCATGATATTGGCAAGGTTGCCCTAGAGCCAGAGCTCTTGGAGTGCACCAACCCTCTTGAGCCAGAGACGGAATGGGAGATGAAGCGCCATCCCCTTGTAGGCTTTCGCCTGCTGAATTTGCTGGAAGAGACAGCTGATTTAGCCGCTGCTGTTTTGGCCCATCACGAATGGTGGGATGGAAGCGGATACCCGAGGGGGCTTAAAGGCGAAGAAATCCCACTCTTTGCTAGGATACTAGCCGTTGTCGAGACCTATGATCGGGTTCAAGCGGATAGTGTCGACAAAGCACTCGCTCTGATTCGAGAAGGTGCAGGCTACAAGTTTGATCCTGCACTCTCCGCGGCTTTCTTGGACATGATGGAAAGACCCGCCTGAGACCTTTCATAAGAGAAGCCTAGTCCAGAGGACCAGGCTTTTTTTGCTATGTCGTCCTATTCTTCAAAGGCTTCTTGCACTTTCCATTCCTTCCAGACATTGCCGACCAATTGAGGACCAGGTTTAAGGGTGTTCTTGCCCGGTCTCCAGCCTGCGGGAGTTACTTCGGCTCCCTTGGCTTCCCGTACATATTGGAAGGCTTGAATCTGTCTTAGTGTCTCTTTCACATTGCGCCCCACAGGTGGGGTCATCACTTCGAAGGCCTGGATTATGCCATCGGGGTCAATGATGAAACG
>JAAZLY010000138.1 GCA_012799115.1 Bacillota bacterium | reverse complement strand
GTCACCTTTGCTGGTGGAGGTCAAGTCCTTGATACCGGAGCAAAGGTCGTTCATGCCGCTCCCTACACAAGTTCTACTATCAATACGAAGTCGATCTCCAAAGGTGGAGGAACGGCGATTTATCGTGGTTTGGTCAAGATCAACAAGAACGCGCATCACTCCAAATCAACCGTCACCTGCGAGTCGCTAATTCTAGACAATGAGTCTGTATCAGATACGATTCCGGTGATGCAGATTGATACAGATGAGGTGGATTTAGGCCACGAGGCCAAGATTGGACGCATTAGTGACGAAGCAATCTTTTACCTGATGAGTCGGGGCATCGATGAGGAAGAAGCGAAAGCCATGATTGTAAGGGGATTTGTGGAGCCGATTTCTAAAGAGCTACCCTTGGAATATGCAGTAGAGATGAATAACCTAGTTAAACTAGAATTAGAAGGAACCATTGGGTGAGGGGGTATACTGTGGAAAAGACAATGACTGAAGCGCTAAACACTTTGCCAAGACTGAGCTTTCGTTGGCTTGGGCTAAATCACTTCTCTTTTCAAGAGGAGATCCAGATAGCCATCAAGCCCTACACGGAAAGGTACCTCCCTACCGACTTTGACTCTTCCCTCATCTTGCACGCAATACCAGGCTCCCTCGATCAAAAGGGGATTTTGCCAAGGGAAGCATTCGGTGTCTCCAAAGAATTGGTGGAGCTTACGAAGGAAAACCCCAACGGAGGGTTTTATCTCGAGGTTCCCCAAGGTAAGCGCATTTTGGAGCCTTTGTATGTGCAGTACCGCCTCTCAGACGAAAATGATACGCTCCTTGATCAGAGCATCATTGTGGCTCAAGAGAAGAGTGAGATTACGGTAGTCGTCGAATACCTGACTACTTCAAAAAGCCCTGTTTTTCATCATGGTCTCACCAAGGTTGTCGCCGCGGACGGGGCCAAAGTGAACCTCATCAGGCTGCAGCGGCTTGGTGCCAACTCCGTTCATCTCGATTCCCACTATGTCAATGTTGGGCCTTACGGTAGCGTTCGCTATGTCCAAGTTGAACTGGGTAGCAAGTATGCCATCACCAATTACCTAGGTCGGGTGGCTGAAAACGGCACAGCGAACGTGGATGCCATGTATCTAGGCAATCAAGAGCAAGTCTTGGATCTAAGTTATCACATGATTCATGATGGCTATCGGAGCGAGAGCGATATTCTCGTGCGTGGTGCCCTTAAGGACAAGGCACGGAAAGTGTTCCGGGGAACCCTGGATTTCAAGAGAGGTGCTCGTTTAGCCAATGGGAATGAAGAAGAGCATGTCCTGCTTCTTGATCCAACGGTCAAGTCAGATGCAATTCCACTCTTGCTCTCTGAAGAGGATGATGTGCAAGGGGGTCATGCAGCCAGTGCTGGCAAGGCCGATCCTGAACTCCTATTCTACCTGATGAGTCGTGGTCTCAATGAAGAAGAAGCTACGACTGAAGTGGTGAAGGCGTCCTTCCAACCTGTTCTAGATTTGCTTCCAGCTGGACTCAGAAAGGATATTGAGAACGAGCTTGGACGAAAGCTGGTGTACGCTCATGCTTAGTCTTGATGCGATCCGGGCACAATTTCCTGCTCTAACACAAAAGGTGTATGGCAAGCCCCTGATTTATCTAGACAATGCGGCAACCACCCAAACTCCCATCGATGTCTTAGTGGCCTGCCGGGAATACAAGGAAAAGTCTAACGCTAATCCTCACCGTGGAGCGCATTATCTAGGGGTGCAAGCGACAACACTTTACGAAAATGCCCGGAACAAGGTGGCAAAATTCATCAACGCAGCCTCGAGTCAGGAAGTAATCTTTACGAAAAATGCCACTGAGGCGTTAAATCTCGTGGCCTATAGTTATGGGATGAGCAAGATTAGCCAAGACGAGGAGATCGTCCTTTGCATCTCTGAACACCATAGTAATCTCGTCCCTTGGCAAATGGTGGCAAAGGCCAAGGGAGCCAAGTTACGTTATCTGTATCTGGCCGATGACTATACCTTAAGTTGGTCCGAGGTAGAAAAGGTCATTACCGAAAAAACCGCTTTGGTCGCCATTGCCCAAATGTCCAATGTGCTCGGAACAGTCTATCCCCTGAAGGACGTGATCTCCTACGCACATGAAAAGGGCGCTGTGGTTGTGGTCGATGGCGCTCAAAGTGTTCCTCACCTCCAAACAGATGTACAGGCGTTGGATGCAGACTTCTTTGCCTTTTCTGGTCATAAGATGTATGGGCCGATGGGAATTGGGGTCTTATATGGCAAACGCGAACATCTTGAGGCAATGCCACCGTTCTTAAGGGGTGGAGAGATGGTGGAATATGTGGAGGAGCAGGTGACCACGTTTAATGAACTCCCCTATAAGTTCGAGGCTGGTACTCCCAATGTGGAGGGGGCTGTGGGTTTAGCAGCGGCGATTGATTTTCTCGAGAAAATCAGCTTAGAAGATGTGAAAGCCTACGAAGACGGGCTCACGAGCTATGCTTTGGGCAAGCTACAAGAAGTTCCCTACCTAAAGATTTACGGTGCCTTAGATGCCAAAGGGCGGGGACCCGTGATCTCCTTCTCACTAGAGGGGTGTCATCCACATGATGTGGCCACAATAGTGGATTCAGATGGGATTGCCCTTCGGGCTGGTCATCACTGTGCACAGCCTTTGATGAGGTATCTGGGAGCTCCAGCGACGTCTAGAATCAGCTTTGCTTTGTATAATACGAAGGATGAGATTGATGCCTGTGTGGCTAGTCTAAAGGGTGTCAGGAGGTGGTTGGGTCATGGATCTTAGTGCACTGTATACGGAGTTGATTTTGGAACACAGCCAAAAGAGTGAGCACAAGAGGCAACTCAAGACGTCCACTTGTTCTGAAAGGGGCCATAACCCCAGTTGCGGTGATGATATTACCATTGAACTATTGGTAGAAGACGGCAAGATCGTAGACGCAGCGTTTACTGGGAGCGGTTGCGCCATTTCCCAGGCCTCAACCTCTATGATGATTGACTTGATCAAAGGTCGTTCAGCCGAAGAAGCTCAAACCTTGGCAAACATCTTCTTGGGAATGATCAAAAGGGAGATTAGCTCAGAAGCCGAACTGGAACTGCTGGAGGAGGCAATTGCCTTCCAGAACGTCTCCAACATGCCGGCACGGGTTAAGTGCGCTGTACTTGCTTGGCACACCTTGACGGAGGCTATGAAAGAACTTTAGGAGTTCTACGATCAGTTAATAAAGACTACGACTACGGTTGTGGTCTTTTTTTGTTGACCTTGTTCGCTGCGGCTACCTATCTAGGCGATATTGGAGGAATATAGCCTTTTTGTGGAGAATTTTACAATATGCGATTACTTTTAGCAGTGCCTTCTGAGAGGAGGATTGTATGCGCGACTTAAAACCGATAGCAGTGAAGAACGTCTCTTTGGAAAAGGGCCTCTTGTCTGAGCGGATGCGTGTGATCCGTGAGGAAGTGATTCCCTATCAGTGGAGAGCTCTCAATGATGAGGTGCCCCATGCTGAACCGAGTCATGCCATGGAGAATCTACGTATAGCGGCAGGCGAAGGGGAAGGAGTTCATAGGGGTTTCGTGTTTCAGGATAGCGATTTGGCGAAATGGCTCGAGGCAGTAGGATATCGCTTGGCAACCCACCCTGATCCAGAACTGGAAAGAACTGCAGATGAAGCCATCGCCCTTTTGGCCCGTGCCCAAGAGGCTGACGGCTACCTAAACAGCTACTACACGATTATGAAGCCCGATCAGCGCTGGACCAACCTCAGAGACGATCATGAACTATATTGTGCAGGTCACTTCATTGAGGCGGCCGTCGCCTATTACGAGGGAACGGGTAAACGGGAGCTTTTGGATATTGTCTGTCGTTTTGTTGATCTCATCGACTCTGTTTTTGGACTTGAACCAGGCAAGTTGAAAGGGTATCCCGGTCATCAGGAAATCGAACTAGCCCTAGTTCGGTTATATTCTGTGACCGCAGATAAGAAACATTTAAACCTGGCCAAGTTCTTTATCGATCAACGGGGACAAGAACCCCACTACTTCGCGGAAGAAGCACAAAAGAGGGGACAGAAAAGCCCTTACTGGTATACTTGGGGGCATGAATATAATCAATCACACCTTCCGGTGCGCCAACAGACCACTGCTGTAGGTCACTCTGTTCGAGCTATGTATATGTATTCTGCCATGGTGGACCTGGCGAAAGCAGCGAATGATCCAGGCCTTTTGGAAGCAAGCAAGACTCTGTGGCAAAACGTTGTAAGCAAGCGGATGTATATCACAGGAGGTCTTGGTTCCCAGGAGTTTGGCGAGGGCTTTAGCGCCGATTACGACTTGCCGAGCGACACGGCCTACACAGAAACCTGTGCGGCTATTGGCTTGGTTTTCTGGGCCCATCGTCTGCTCCAGGTTGAACCCAGGGGAGAGTATGGTGATGTCTTAGAAGTCGCTTTATTCAATGGAGTGCTCAGTGGCATTTCCCTAGACGGTCAGAGGTTCTTTTATGTCAATCCTTTAGAAGTGGTGCCAGAGATTATCGCTAGGCGCAAGGATCACTCTCATGTCCGCCCAACGCGGCAGAGTTGGTTTGGCTGCGCTTGTTGTCCGCCAAATATTGCCCGGTTAGTTGCTTCCATCGGTCGCTATATGTATAGCACGGAAGGGGACTCCCTCTATGTTCATCTTTATGGGGATAGCAACGCTACTGTTGAGATTGCTGGCACAAATCTAGGGATCCGTCAAGAGACAGAGTATCCCTTCGCAGGGCAGATCAAGTTTACAGTTACGGCGGAGCAGACCCTTGATGCTACCTTCTACTTAAGGATTCCGGGTTGGTGTCAAGGGTGGTCTGTGAGGGTCAATGGTGAGCTTCTAACATCCCCAGCCATCGAGGACGGATATCTTGAGCTGAGCCGCCCTTGGAATCATGGGGACAGCGTTGAACTATCCTTGGAGATGCCCATAGAAAGGGTGCGGAGCAACCCGCTTGTCAGAGAAACAATGGGTAAAGTTGCCCTGCGAAGAGGCCCCTTGGTCTATTGCCTAGAAGAGACTGATAATGGAGAGAACTTGTCGGCCCTTTTCTTGGGTGGCGAGGACGAGCTCATGGTAGATTTTGACCAAGACTTAGGGTTACCAGCGATTATAGGGTATGCAAAGCGACTCGCCTCCAGAACGCAGGATCTTTATACAACGGAAGAACCAGAAATCGAAACGGTGCAGATCAAGGCCATTCCCTATTTTGCCTGGGACAATCGAAAACCCGGTGAAATGCTGGTATGGCTGGGGGAAAGCTTCTAACAACAATACGATGGGAGGATATGGTTGATGAAGAAGGGTTCTTTTTACACAAAGCAATACCGCAATGTCTTTCACGAGTTAGGGTATTCCCAAGCTGAGATAGACGCTAGGGTGGAGCAGACGTTTCAGACCATGTTTTACGGTAGCGACGAAGAGCGCATCTATCATCCTGCCGGTGAGGACATGGCCTATATTGTGGATACTGGCAACATAGACGTCCGTTCCGAAGGAATGTCTTACGGTATGATGATGTGTGTGCAGCTCGATCGGAAGGAGGAGTTCGATCGCCTCTGGAAATGGGCCAAGACCTATATGTACCATGACGATGATACGGAAGAAAAGGGCTATTTTGCTTGGTCCTGTCAACTAGATGGAACCAGGAACTTCGAAGGGGCAGCGCCCGATGGCGAAGAGTACTTTGCGATGGCACTTTTCTTTGCGGCAAATCGCTGGGGTGATGGTGAAGGAATCTTCAACTATTCCCAAGAAGCCCGGACCATTCTGCGTGATTGCATCCATAAAGGGGAAGAACCTGGCACCGGCTATCCCATGTGGGATCCAGAAACCAAGCTGATCAAGTTTGTCGCTGATTGTGACTATACGGATCCATCTTATCATTTACCCCATTTCTACGAGCTCTTTGCCCTTTGGGCTGACGAAGGGGATCGGACATTTTGGAAGGAAGCCGCCGCGGCCAGCAGGGCCTATCTTAGAAGGGCATGCAACTCGGTAACAGGTTTAAGTCCCGAGTGTTCCGAGTTTGATGGTACGCCTCTACGCAGATCTTGGCGGGGAGGCTATCGCAGAGATACATATTACTCCGATGCTTATCGTACCATCGCCAATATTGCCATGGACTATAGTTGGTTTAGCCAGGATTTAGAGAACCCAGATGCCTGGCACTCGGAGATTGCCGACAAGTTGCAGCACTTTTTCTGCCATACTGTTAAGGATTGGCCTGACGGCATCTATGAAATCGATGGAAGGATTAACCCTGGCAAGGCGCTCCATCCGGTTGCCATCATTGCCACAAATGCCCACGCATCATTAGCGGCCAAAGGTGCATATTGGGAAGAATGCGTACGCAAATTCTGGGACACACCCTTAAGACAAGGTAAGAGGCGCTATTATGACAACTGCCTCTACCTATTTGCCATGCTTGCACTGAGCGGAAAGTATCAGATCTATTTCGATTAACCTATAGAACACCTTTATCCAGAAGATCTCACCTCACATGGTGGGTTCTTCTGTTCTCTGGGAGAACTCAAAGTGCACCCCTTAACAGAGGAAACAGGGAAGGAGTGCTGGGCATGGCAAAGGTTAAGAATCCAATTATCTGGGCTGACGTTCCTGATCCGAGCGTAATTAGGGTAGAAGACACCTATTATATGAGCAGTACCACGATGCACATGAATCCAGGTGTGCCAATCATGAAGTCAAGGGACCTGGTTAGCTGGGAGATCGTCAACTATGTTTACGATGTCCTAGGAGAAAAAGCGGAGCAGCGACTGGAAGATGGCCGCAATGAATACGGCAAAGGCTCCTGGGCAAGTAGTTTGCGATATCATGACGGACGATACTATGTCGTGTTTAGCTCCCAAACAGAGAACAAGACCTTTGTTTTCCAAACAAGAGATATCGAACAAGGTCCTTGGAAGAAATACACTTTACCCTTCGTCCACGATATGTCTCTACTCTTTGATGACGCTCAACGTGTTTACTTGGTCTATGGGAGCGGTGACATTCGGTTACTCGAACTTACTGAAGATGCTACAGCTCTTAAACCAGGTGGTCTGGACCAAGTGATCATTTCAGACAGCAGTGCGATTGCCGGACCAGATATTGCATTACCTGCCGAAGGAGCACATATCCACAAGATTGGAGGCATGTACTACATTTTCTTGATTACTTGGCCCCGGGGTGGCATGCGCACCCAATTATGTTATCGAGCTGCGACCATCACAGGCCCCTGGGAAGGACGGGTCATTCTTGAGGATGCCGGTATCGCCCAAGGAGGACTGATCGATACCCCCGATGGAAGATGGTATGCGCTCTTGTTTGGCGATCGAGGCGCCGTAGGCCGGATTCCCTATTTAGTTCCCGTTAGGTGGGAAGATGGTTGGCCCATCTTGGGGATCATGGGCAAGGTACCTATCGATACCGGCCTTGGTACTAGGGGGAGACTTGGCATTGTGAGTTCTGATGAGTTTTGTGGATCTTCATCCTCCCCGGGCTTGGTCTGGCAGTGGAATCACAACCCAGATCCCATGTACTGGTCACTGAAGGAGCGACCTGGTTACTTGCGTTTAAGAACTGGCAGGATCAGCAAGGACGTAACCCAAGCCCAAAACACGTTAACACAAAGGACCGTTGGACCTACATGCTCGGGCGAGGTAGCGATTGATGTCTCCAACATGAAAAACGGAGATTATGCTGGCTTGGCCGCCTTCCAGCGGGACTATGGTTTCGTCGGTGTCAGAATGTCCAATCATTGCAGGTATGTTGTAATGGTTGATGGAAGCTCAAACCGGTGTCTCGAAGTCCAGAGTATTCCCATAACTCAAACACGTCTCAATCTCAAAATAGAATGTGATTTTCGAGTTCAAAAAGACCAAGCGCGTTTTTTCTATAGCATGGATGACAAAGAGTGGAAGCCCATTGGGCATGTTCTACAAATGTCCTATACGCTACCTCACTTTATGGGCTATCGATTTGCCCTCTTTAACTTCGCCACGGAGACCACAGGGGGCTTTGTTGACTTCGACTACTTCCGCATAGCAGATACCGGGGGGAAGGAGATGGACTAAGTGAAGTCTTACCTAGAACAGATTGATCATGTGATCGATGGGGGTCCGTACAAAGACACATGGGAATCCCTCGGGCAGTATCAAGTTCCCGAGTGGTACAAGAACAGCAAGTTCGGCATCTTTGTCCACTGGGGTGTCTATTCTGTACCGGCCTTTGGGAATGAGTGGTATCCACGCAATATGTATATACAAGGTTCGCCTGAATATCAGCACCATATTCAAACCTATGGTGAACATGCCAAGTTTGGGTATAAAGACTTTATTCCCCTCTTTACAGCAGAGCAGTTTAGCCCAGACGAATGGGCTGATCTGTTTCACGCAGCGGGGGCAAGGTATGTGGTACCGGTTGCTGAACATCATGACGGTTTTCAGATGTATCGCAGTCAGTTATCCCTTTATAATGCTTATGACATGGGACCCAAAAGGGATATCTTAGGCGAGTTATCGAGGGCCTTTCAAAAGAGGGGTATCATGCACTGTGCATCGTCGCACAGGGCTGCCCATTGGTTCTTTATGGGTCATGGAAGGCTCTTTGATAGCGATATCAAGGAACCGTTGGTGCGGGGAGATCTTTATTGGCCTGCGCAACCAGAAGGCGACTTTCAAGATTTATTCAGCAAGCCAAAACCCGATCAAGGGTACCTAGAAGACTGGCTACTGCGTTGCTGCGAAATCGTGGATCGATATAGACCCAAGCTGTTTTATTTTGACTGGTGGATTCATCATCATGCCTTTAAGCCATACCTGAAGAAGTTTGCCGCCTATTACTACAATCGGATGGTGGAGTGGGGAGAGGTAGGGGTCATCACCTACAAACATGATGCCTTTGTGTTTGGAACGGCAGTCGTTGATGTGGAAAGAGGTCAATTTGCCGATGCTAAGCCTTACTTCTGGCAAACGGATACCGCCGTGGCCAAGAACTCCTGGTGTTACACAAAGGACAATGTCTATAAGGCATCAGAGCAAATCATTTGTGACTTGGTAGACATTGTGAGTAAGAACGGCACCTTGCTCCTCAATGTCGGGCCTAAGGCTGATGGTACGATCCCTGCCAAAGATAGAGCCATCTTACTAGATATCGGTGCATGGCTGAAAATCAATGGTGAAGCAATCTATGATTCGAAGGTATGGAGAGTATCCCAGGAGGGTCCCACGGAGATACCCGAGGGACAGTTTACCGATCATGAGGATAAAACGTTTACTTCAGAGGATATCCGGTTTACTGTTAAGGGCTCCCATCTGTACGCCACCGTCTTAAAGTATCCTCAAGACGGCATTATCACGATCAAATCATTGGCCGCAAGGGATGCTGCGAGCAAGCCCCATTTCCATGGGATCATTCGAGATGTCAAGGCCCTGGGCTTTTCAGAGGAGATTCGATGGAAACGAAGCCCCCTTGGATTAGAAATCTGCACCGAGACGATCCACAGCAAGTATCCAGTTGTCTTTAAGATTCGGATCGACTAGTGATTGGTTGTGGGACGTTCACGTGCTTTTTCCAACAACAAAAGAGAGGTGAAAAGATGCTGCGAGAAGTGCAAATCGAAAACGGTATGGTGCGCGGCCTGCCAGCTGCGGACCCACGGATCACAAGTTTCAAAGGAATTCCCTTTGCTGCTCCACCTACCGGTCAAAATAGGTGGCGCGCACCTCAACCTATGGAGGACTGGGATGGTGTCTTGGATGCGTTTCAGTATGGACCCATTTCTATGCAGGCTACGCCTGGGATCAACAAGGACAACATCTATGATTTTGAGTGGCATGTTGACCCGAATGTACCTATGAGTGAGGACTGTCTCTATCTCAATGTCTGGACCCCTGCGACAAAGGCGGATCAGAAACTACCTGTCTTCGTCTGGTATTTTGGCGGGGGCCTGCAAGTGGGCTACCCTTCGGAAATGGAGTTTGATGGTGAACGTATCGCACGCAGGGGAGTCGTTGTAGTAACAATCAACTACCGCTTGAATGCATTTGGTTTTCTATGTCATCCAGAAATAACCAAGGAAGCCCCTGGGGCCCCTGCAAACTTTGGCCACCTCGACCAGCAGTTTGCCACTCGATGGGTACAGCGCAATATCGCGGCGTTTGGCGGCGATCCCGATAACATTACAATTGGAGGTCAGTCTGCAGGGGGTGGTAGCGTGCTAAGCCAGCTCACATCACCTCAAAACGAAGGCCTCTGCCAAAAGGCGATCATTCAGAGCGGAATGTTTGCCCCCGTCTATCCGAACAACCGGACGCCTCCCTGGGGGTTCAGCCTAGAAGATGCAGAACGAGCGGGGGTAGAGTTCTTTGAGTATCTTGGAGTCTCTTCTCTGGCGGAGGCCCGCAGGCTCGATGCTGAGTTCATCCGGCTCAAGGCACTGGAGTACGGACGTTTTTGGGGAACGGTGATCGATCATCAATTCTGTGTAGCCGACCCTTTTTCGCTATATCTGGAGAATCGACGCCTAATGGTCCCGGTGATGATGGGGCACACCTCATCTGAGTTCTTTAGTCAACCGAATGTGCAATCCAAAGAAGAGCTCAAGGAACTAGCTACTGAAATGTTCTCTGAAGACGCACCAGAATACTTGGAACTCATTGCCCTGGAAAACTCCAGTCTGGAAGAGGCGATCAGCAAGGCAGCAGTAAACACCATCGAATTTGCTATTCGCCTGGCAGGTGAGGGAAATGCCCCGCTCTATTACTACAACTTCGATGCGGAAATACCGGGGGAGGATAATCCGGGAACATTTCACTCTGTCGACCTTTGGTTCTTTTTCGAAACGCTAGCCAAATGCTGGCGTCCCTTTGTTGGCAAACACTACGATCTCGCTCGCCACATGTGCAATTACTGGGCAAACTTCATCAAGACCGGTGATCCCAATGGCTTGGACGCAACGGGAGAGGAGATGGCTAGGTGGTATCCCTATACAAAGGATGAACCATTTGGCATGCTCTTTCAGGATAAGGCCGAGTTCTGCCGGGAGAAACCGAGTAAGCTCATGGAGTTTATGTTGAAGCAGTTCTCTAGATAAATATATCCCCATGGAGGAGAGAAACATTGACGACGAAAAAGGCTATCATCATTCAAGGTGGCTGGGATGGTCACCAACCAGAATTAACAAGCAAGCGGTTTGGTAATATGTTGCTGGAAGAGGGAAACTGGCACGTGGATATCGAGGATGATCTGGCATGTCTCGAGGATTTCGAACGACTGTCTACCTATGATTTGCTGGTTTCTTGCTGGTCTATGGGTAAGATCACCCCTGAGCAGCGGGGAAATGTCAGTAAGGCAGTGGGGGCCGGAATGGGCCTTGCTGGTTGTCACGGTGGTATGTGCGACTCCTTTAGGGAGGATGTAGAATGGCAGTTTATGACCGGTGGGCAATGGGTTTCCCACCCCGGTGG
>JAAZLY010000137.1 GCA_012799115.1 Bacillota bacterium | reverse complement strand
GGCGTATCCGCCGCTGCACCTGTAGCAGTAGCCGCTGGCCCAGTTGCCGCTGCTGAAGCTGCTGAAGAGAAGACAGAGTTTGACGTTATTCTCACCAGCGCAGGCGAGAAGAAGATCAACGTAATTAAAGTTGTTCGCGAACTCACCGCTTTGGGTCTCAAAGCAGCTAAAGACCTCGTAGACAACGCACCAAACCCTGTAAAAGAAGGCATCTCCAAAGAGTTGGCCGAAGAAGTTAAGGCTAAGCTTGAAGAAGCAGGAGCAAGCGTCGAAATTAAGTAGTTGTCCCTGTGTGGGATACTGACAACTAAAAAGGACTTCCTCATCGAGGAAGTCCTTTCATCTGATTCAAAATAGATAGGTACCCCAGGGGATCCACTGCTTGACAACGAAAAACCGCTGTGATATCATGGATAAATAGGAAATGGGGAAAATACACCTACTTTATGTATATTCAACATAACAAAGGGGAATCCTGCTATCTTCTCAAAAATTTTGGAAGGTGCGTAGAAAGTGCATAATTTGAGCGAGGGACAACACCCTTGCTTTTCGTCATGTTGTATAGATACCAAAAGGAGGAGAGGCCCTTGGTAGAAGCAAGACAGTGGGAGAAACTCGAACGCTACAACTTTGGGAAGATCGAAGAAATACTTGAAATGCCTGACTTGATTGAGATTCAGCACAAATCGTACCAATGGTTTTTGGACACCGGTTTGAGAGAAATGTTCGATGATGTATCTCCTATTCAGGATTTCACCGGCAACTTGGTGCTCGAATTCATGGAATACAGCTTCGGAGAGCCAAAGTACGAGGTCGAAGAGTGCAAAGACAGGGATGTAACCTACGCAGCTCCGCTACGTGCAAGGGTACGTCTAGTGAACAAAGAGACAGGTGAAGTCAAGGAACAAGAAGTCTTCATGGGCGACTTTCCTTTAATGACAGACAATGGAACCTTTATTATTAATGGGTCTGAACGGGTTATTGTAAGCCAACTCGTGCGCTCACCCGGTGTTTATTTCAATTTCGCCTTTGACACCACCGGTAAGAAATTGTTTTCTGCAAGCATTATCCCTAATAGGGGAGCTTGGTTAGAGTTTGATACAGATTCTAATGATATTATGTGGGTCCGGATTGACAGAACGCGTAAGCTTCCCGTGACCGTCTTAATTCGCGCCCTTGGTCTAGGTAGTGATGATGCTATTCGCCAAGCTTTTCATGAGGCGCCGGGAATTCTTGCTACCCTCGAGAAAGATAGTACCCAATCAGAAGCGGATGCCATGATTGAGATTTATAAACGTTTACGTCCAGGGGAACCTCCTACAGAGGAAAGTGCCCGTGGTCTATTTTCCACGCTCTTTTATGAGCCCAAACGCTATGATCTAGCCGGGGTTGGCCGCTACAAGATTAATAAGAAGCTCCGCTTAACGGAACGTCTGGTTGGTCGGGTTTCTGCGGAGAACATAGTGAATCCCGAAACGGGCGAGTTACTCGTACAACGAGGCGAGAAGATCACCCGTCGTCAGGCTGAGGAAGTGCATAACGCAGGGATTAGTGCAGTCGTTTTGACCAATAGGGAAGGACATGAAGTGCGTCTCTTCTCAAATAATCAACCTGATACCAGCGTCACGGTCATTACTCCAGAGGATATTCTGGCAACGATCAACTATATGGTAGCACTCGGTTCGGATATTGGTACGATTGATGACATTGATCATCTTGGTAATCGCCGCCTTAAGAGTGTCGGTGAGTTACTGCAAAACCAGTTCCGCATTGGTCTGAGCCGTATGGAACGTGTCGTCCGGGAACGCATGACGATCCAGGATGTCGAAGTTATTACACCCCAAGCGCTGATTAATATTCGGCCGGTCGTTGCATCGATCAAGGAGTTCTTTGGCTCAAGTCAGCTATCTCAGTTTATGGATCAAACCAATCCCTTGGCAGAGCTTACACATAAGCGCAGATTGAGTGCATTGGGACCCGGTGGATTGTCTAGAGATCGGGCAGGATTCGAAGTGCGTGACGTCCATCATTCTCACTACGGTCGTATGTGTCCTATCGAGACTCCTGAAGGTCCGAATATTGGTCTTATTGGAGCCCTCTGTACCTATTCTAGAATTAATGACTATGGCTTTATCGAAACCCCATATCGTGTGGTTGATGACGGCCAAGTTACCGATGAGATTCGCTACATGACCGCAGATGAAGAAGATGCTTTCAGAGTAGCTCAAGCGAATGAAAAGACAGAAGACCACCGCTTTACTAGAACCCATGTAACCGTTCGGGAGCGGGAGGAAATTAAGAACGTCCCCGTGGGCGCCGTCGATTTTATGGACGTCTCTCCGAAACAGACGGTAAGTATCGCTACAGCCTTGATTCCGTTTCTAGAAAACGATGACGGTGCTCGTGCACTTATGGGAGCAAACATGCAAAGGCAGGCTGTGCCACTGATTGAATCCGAGGCACCCCTTGTCGGTACTGGTATGGAATACAAGGCGGCCATTGACTCTGGCGCAGTCGTCCTAGCCAAGAATGACGGCGTTGTAGAGCGAGTGACTGGTCGTGACATTGTTGTCAAAACAGTCTCAGGTCGGGACCATTATCATCTATTGAAGTTTAGCCGTTCCAACCAAGGAACTTGTATAAACCAAAAACCCCGTTGTTATGTGGGTCAACAAGTCAAAACGGGTGACGTTTTGGCAGACGGTCCCTCCACTGATCGGGGTGAGTTAGCGCTAGGGCGTAATGTGGTAGTCGCCTTTGTTCCCTGGGAAGGGTACAACTACGAAGACGCCATCTTGCTCAGCGAAGACTTGGTAAAAGAGGACGTATTTACGTCCATTCATATAGAGGAATACGAGGCACAGGCCCGGGACACGAAGTTAGGTCCAGAAGAAATTACACGTGACATTCCTAACGTGGGCGAAGATAGCCTAAAGAACCTCGATGAGCGCGGAATTGTTCGCATTGGTGCAGAAGTCAAACCAGGCGATATCCTTGTGGGCAAAGTGACTCCTAAGGGAGAAACTGAATTGACGGCTGAAGAGCGCTTGCTCCGTGCCATCTTCGGAGAAAAGGCCCGGGAGGTAAGGGACACATCCCTGAGAGTACCCCATGGTGAGGGTGGCATTGTCGTTGATGTGCGAGTTTTCACCAGGGAAGATGGGGATGAGTTGTCCCCTGGCGTAAATCGTCTAGTCCGCTGCTATGTTGCGCAGAAGCGCAAGATATCTGAGGGAGACAAGATGGCAGGCCGCCATGGTAACAAGGGTGTAATTTCCAGAATCATGCCTGTGGAAGACATGCCTTTCCTACCAGATGGAACACCTGTGCAGATTGTTCTCAACCCTCTAGGCGTACCTTCTCGTATGAATATTGGGCAGGTCTTGGAGACCCACTTGGGTATGGCAGCGAATCTACTTGGTATTCACGTAGCTACACCGGTCTTTGACGGTGCGAGTGAAATCGAAGTTATGGATATGATGGAAAAAGCCGGCATGCGCCGGGACGGCAAGACCGTTTTGTATGATGGCCGCACAGGTGAACCATTCGACAATCCGGTCACAGTCGGCATCATCTACATGGTGAAACTATCCCACTTGGTGGATGACAAGATCCATGCTCGCTCCACCGGTCCATACTCCCTTGTAACGCAGCAACCTCTTGGAGGTAAAGCTCAGTTTGGTGGACAGAGATTTGGTGAGATGGAGGTCTGGGCCCTAGAAGCCTATGGAGCAGCCTACACACTGCAGGAAATCCTCACTGTTAAGAGTGACGATGTTGTTGGCAGGGTGAAGACCTACGAAGCCATTGTGAAGGGGGAGAACATCCCTGAACCAGGCGTTCCAGAGTCCTTCAGAGTCTTAATCAAGGAGCTGCAGAGTCTCGCCTTGGATGTGCGTGTACTCAGCGAAAACGAACAAGAGATTGAGATCAAGGAAGAGGAAGAAGATATTAGTGAAATGGCCAGAGAGCTTGGAATCGATATCCAGGGTCGGGGATCCAGCACAAGTATCACTCGCTCTCCAGAAGTGAATCGTGGGAAGTCACCAGAGACAGAGGACGATGAGGACGGGGATGAAGAGATTCAACCACGTCGTTCGACCGCTCCTGCTGTCGAAGACGATGAAGACGAAGACTACGATGGAGATCAAGATGATGATCTAGATCTCGATGATGACTTGGATGACGACGATGACTTCGTACTCGATGATCTAAGTGATTTGTCAGATGATGACGACGATATTTAGCCAGGTAAACTGCTCCACATGGTGGAGCTACTCCACATAGTGGAGGACTCCGCTAAGCGGAGGGACACAAAGGAGGGACGGCCCTTGCTGGATGTCAATAATTTCGATCGGATTCGAATTGGGCTGGCGTCACCAGAACAAATTCGGGCATGGTCTAGTGGTGAAGTAAAGAAGCCGGAGACAATTAACTACCGGACGCTAAAGCCAGAGCGGGAAGGTCTTTTCTGTGAGAAGATCTTTGGACCAACACGGGACTGGGAATGCCATTGCGGCAAGTATAAACGTGTACGATATAAAGGGATTGTCTGCGATCGTTGTGGTGTAGAGGTTACCCGGGCCAAGGTCCGCAGGGAACGTATGGGCCATATTGAGCTCGCTGCACCCGTTTCGCACATTTGGTTTTTCAAGGGAATACCAAGCCGCATGGGCTTGATTTTGGACATGTCGCCACGAACGCTAGAGAAAGTGCTCTATTTTGCTTCGTATATTGTCATTAATCCAGGCGACTCTGGTATTACTGGCTTGTCTAAACAGCAGTTGCTCAGCGAAGGTGAGTATCGCGAGTTCCGCGACAAGTATGGCAATGCCTTCGAAGCGGCCATAGGTGCTGAGGCAATTAAGAGGCTCCTTGAAGAACTCGATCTCGAAGAAATGAGCAAAGAGTTACGCAAGGAAATCAAGGATACTTCAGGCCAAAGAAGGGTGCGGGCTGTACGCCGTCTAGAAGTAGTTGAAGCCTTCCGGGCTTCCGGTAACGACCCTGCTTGGATGATCTTGGATGTCATTCCTGTTATTCCGCCCGAGCTTCGCCCCATGGTACAGCTCGACGGAGGACGCTTCGCTACCTCTGACTTAAATGACTTATACCGCCGGGTTATTAACCGCAATAATCGGCTGAAGAGACTCTTGGAGCTTGGTGCTCCAGACATTATTGTTCGTAACGAGAAGCGTATGCTGCAAGAAGCAGTGGATGCACTAGTAGACAACGGACGCCGTGGTCGACCTGTGACGGGTCCTGGCAATCGTCCTTTGAAATCCCTGAGCGACATGCTCAAAGGTAAACAGGGACGTTTCCGCCAAAACCTCCTTGGTAAGCGCGTTGACTACTCTGGTCGTTCGGTTATTGTAGTTGGACCGAGTCTGAAGATGCACCAATGCGGTTTGCCAAAGGAAATGGCCCTTGAACTCTTCAAACCCTTCGTTATGAAGGAGCTTGTAGCTAAAGGCATCGCACACAATATCAAGAGTGCGAAGAAGATGGTCGACCGAGTCAGACCTGAAGTATGGGATATTGTTGAAGAGGTCATCAAGGAGCATCCGGTGTTGCTAAACCGTGCACCAACCCTGCACCGCTTAGGTATTCAGGCTTTCGAACCAACTTTGGTCGAGGGTAAAGCAATTCAGTTACATCCACTCGTCTGTTCGGCCTATAACGCGGACTTCGACCGTGACCAAATGGCAGTTCACGTGCCCCTCTCAGCAGAGGCACAAGCTGAAGCGAGACTCTTGATGCTATCGACTAACAACATCTTGGTTCCATCGAGCGGACGACCAATTGTGACACCGAACCAAGATATGGTTATTGGGCTATACTATCTCACAGCTCACAAAAAAGGAGCGCTAGGTGAGGGACGCTATTTTGGCTCCCTTGACGAAGTGATTCATGCCTATAATGCTCGCACGATTAGCCTGCATGCCATGATCACCCTGAGATTGGATGACGAGAATCGTACTCGCCTCGAGACTACGCCCGGACGCTTGTTTGTTAATGAGATTCTGCCCGAGGGCATGGAATACATTAACCATGAGCTTGATAAGAAGAAACTGGGGCTTCTTGTGGAACGTCTCTATAAGAATGAAGGTGCCACCAGGACAGCCATGATTCTCGATGAAATCATGCAGCTTGGTTTTGAATTCGGTACTCGCTCGGGTACCACGGTTTCTATTGCAGATATCGCGGTTCCAGCAACCAAGCATCAGCGAATCCGCGCCGCAGAAGAAGAGGTTGAGCAAATTGAAGCTCAATTCCGCAGAGGCCTGTTGACTCCTGAGGAACGTTACCAGAGGGTCTGTACCGTTTGGACGCGGACCAAGGAAGCTGTAACACAAGATATGCTTGAGAACTTTGACAAGTTTAACCCGGTATATATGATGGCCATCTCCGGTGCTCGGGGTAACGAATCCCAAATCAGCCAATTGGCTGGTATGCGCGGCCTTGTAGCTGACCCGACGGGAAGGACGTTCGAGATTCCCATTAAGGCGAATTTCCGTGAAGGATTGACCGTACTGGAATACTTTATCTCCAGCCACGGTACCCGTAAGGGACTGGCAGATACAGCGATTCGGACTGCAGACTCAGGTTACCTAACAAGAAGACTTGTTGACGTGTCGCAAGATGTTATTGTAAGAGAAGTAGACTGCGGTACAACGGAAGGTATCGAAGTTGGAGCCATTAAGGAACTTTCAGGTGAACGCGAGTCTATCATCGAACCACTCTGGGAGCGTTTGGTCGGACGGGTAGCTGTTGAAGATGTTTGGCACCCACAGACAGGCGAGTTGCTGGTTGAAGCAAATGCTATGATCGGCGATGATGTGGCCCAAGCGATTGAGGAATCTGGTATCGAAACCGTCAAGATTCGCTCTGTCCTAGTCTGCAAGACGCGCCACGGTGTATGTGCCCACTGCTATGGTCGCAACCTAGCCAATGGCGCTATGGTGGATGTTGGAGAAGCGGTTGGTATTGTGGCGGCCCAGTCCATTGGCGAGCCTGGTACACAGCTCACCATGAGAACCTTCCATACCGGTGGTGTGGCCGGTGATGATATTACAGCTGGTTTGCCAAGGGTTGAAGAACTCTTCGAAGCCCGTAAACCTAAGGGGCAGGCTATCATTACCGAAATTCCTGGAACGATCAGCATTGCTGAGGTGAAGGGTGTGCGGAAGGCGACTGTCAAGGGACCTGAGGGTGAAGCATCTTACACCATTCCCTATGGGGCTCGTTTGCGAGTACGGGAAGGCAGCGAATTGGCTGCTGGAGACCGTATCACGGAAGGTTCTGTGAACCCCCACGATATTCTGGCAGTTCAAGGCGTCTTGGCTGTTCAGGAGTATCTCGTTCAAGAGGTTCAGGATGTCTACCGTTCGCAGGGTGTTAACATTAACGATAAGCACATTGAAGTCATTGTCCGTCAGATGCTCCGCAAACATAAGGTGGAGGATTCAGGCGACACACTCATGCTTCCAGGTTCACTCGTCGATGTCTTTGACCTCGAAGAAGCGAATGAAATGGCGGAAGCAGAAGGCGGTTTGCCAGCTGAGGCTAAGCCAACTCTGTTGGGAATCACCAAGGCCTCCTTGGCCACAGAGAGCTTCCTATCTGCAGCATCCTTCCAAGAGACAACGAGAGTATTAACAGAGGCCTCGATCAAGGGTCGCACCGATAAGCTCTTGGGTCTCAAGGAGAATGTAATTATCGGTAAACTGATTCCTGCTGGTACAGGTCTGGCTAGGTATCGCAATGTCTCCATTGATGTGGAAGGACAGGAAGAGCCATTTGCCGAGGATGTAGCAGAAGAAGTGGAAATGGTATCCAGTTAACGATCAGGCACGCCTCAAACAATTGTCTGATGCGAGTAAGATCATATTGACAGAGATAAGACAGGATGATAAAATGAACAGTGTTGCCCAACGGGTCGTCCGTTGGGCAGCCCGCCAGGGGTCGCCCCCTGCGGGGTTGTTCCATAGTGGAACGCTGCGTAAAGTAAAGGAGAATCCAAATGCCAAACAGACTTGCGATATCGCCCCGTGTAGTCGGTGCTAAACAGACTCTCAAGGCCATCCAATCTGGCGAGGCAGAGGTGGTTTACCTAGCTAAAGACGCTGATGAGCACGTAACTGATCCCATTCGGACCGAATGCGTCCGTAAGGGGATCAACATAGTTGAGGTGGAAACCATGACAGAGCTCGGCAGAGCTTGCTCGATTGAAGTAGGCGCTGCTGTAGCAGGTATCATGAAGTCCAAAGATATTTAGATTGAAGGGAGGTTATCTATAGTGCCAACTATCAACCAATTGGTCAAAAAAGGTCGCAGAGCACAGAAAGCCAAAAGTACAGCACCAGCTCTAGGTTACACTCAAAACACTCTACGTGATGAGGTAATCTACAATGAAAAAGGTGCTCCACAAAAGCGAGGCGTCTGTACAAGAGTGTACACTGCCACACCAAAGAAGCCGAACTCAGCCCTTCGCAAGGTAGCCCGTATTCGCCTTACAAACGGGATAGAGGTGACGTCCTATATTCCAGGAGAAGGCCACAATCTGCAAGAGCATAGTGTGGTTTTGATTCGTGGAGGTAGAATTAAGGACTTACCAGGTGTCCGTTATCATGTAATCAGAGGTACCCTGGATGCAGCAGGTGTAGCCGATCGGCGTCAAGCTCGCTCGAAATACGGTACCAAGAGACCGAAATAGAGTACTCGTTGAAAAATCAAGGTAGAAGTGGATGTTTCCCAATGGGAAACTCCAAATCGTGTGTACAAAGGGGTGAAAATGAATGCCGAGAAAGGGAAGTGTTCCTAAGCGGGACGTAATTCCAGATCCGATGTACGGTACGGTACTAGTCACCAAATTTATCAATGCCCTTATGCTGGATGGCAAGCGTGGTATTGCTGAGTCCATTATGTATGGTGCTCTGCAGGCGTGTGAAGAGAAGACTGGTACAAAAGCAATTGAAGTTCTAGATCAGGCAATGAACAATGTAATGCCAGTTGTAGAAGTCAAGCCTCGCCGTGTAGGTGGTGCTACCTACCAGGTGCCCGTGGAAGTAAGAGCGGATAGGCGACAAGCGTTAGCTTTGCGGTGGTTAGTTCAGCACGCCAGGCTGCGTGGAGAAAAGACCATGACGGAAAGACTAGCAGGCGAATTGATGGATGCCGCCAATAACCAAGGCGGTGCAGTAAGAAAGAAAGAAGATACTCATCGTATGGCAGAGGCCAACAAGGCTTTTGCACACTATCGTTGGTAGTTTGCTCATTGCTTCGGCAATTTGATGAATGCAAAGCGATGAGTTTACTCGGATAGGGGGAGTGAAAAGTGGGTAGAGAGTTTACAATCGAAAACACGAGAAATATAGGTATTATGGCACACATTGACGCAGGTAAAACCACAACCACTGAGAGAATACTCTTCTATACCGGGAAAGTTCATAGGATAGGCGAAACACACGATGGCGGCGCAACCATGGACTGGATGGCGCAAGAGCGTGAGCGGGGAATCACAATCACCTCTGCTGCGACCACCTGTCACTGGAAGGGTCATAGAGTTAACATTATTGACACGCCCGGGCACGTGGACTTT
>JAAZLY010000136.1 GCA_012799115.1 Bacillota bacterium | reverse complement strand
TATTCTGGACAATGCGCTATAACGAAGCGGCGGCCTAAGCAATGTAACTTGGAGGTCCACTTTCCTCACGTTTGCGAAGAGTACTGTTAAACAAAAAAACCCCATCATGGGGTTTTCATACTTATATGGTGCCGAAGGTGGGAGTCGAACCCACACGGGCGAAGCCCATACGATTTTGAGTCGTACGTGTATGCCAATTCCACCACTTCGGCGTCTGTGAACCTGTAACATCAATAATCCTACCACGAACCAGGGCTTTTTGCAACCACTTTTTTCAGATCATCCCATTTTGCTTGTTTCTTAAACAAGGATCCAGGATTGTCCAAAAATGGTATATAATGTTGAGAAACAACGAGAAACAAACACAGACCGCCAGCACAATCTAGGTGGACAAGGGATTTTTCCTTGACATTGCCTCCACACGTGGTACAATAATAAACGTAATTCTCAATAAGAAGCGGAGGAGTCGCAGTGAAGCCTAAAGGTTTTGTCAGGCGGACCAAACAGCGCGAGGCCATTCTTCAAGTCTTGCGAGGAACCAAAAGTCATCCCACGGCAGACTGGGTGTATCAAGAAGTACGCAAGGAGATGCCTCATGTCAGTCTTGGTACCATATATCGCAATTTGAGGACATTGAGCGAACATGGTGAAATTCAGGAGCTGGCCTATGGTAGTCATCATTCGCGTTTTGACGCTAATTCAGAGAGCCATTATCACTTCATCTGTGATTCTTGCGGAAGTGTAGAAGATCTAGATATGCCAATCCTTCATGAACTTGAAGCCAAGGTCGAAAAGCTTGGTAATTATGAAGTCTTCAACCATCGTCTTGAGTTTCATGGAAATTGTGCTGATTGCTCCGAAAAAGAATCGGTTCAATCCGATCAGCACTAAGAGCGTAACGAGCCATCCCAAGCCGGGTATCATGAGTATAATCATGATGCCCGTTTTTTATTCTTTCATGGACAAATCTTACCATATATAGTATAATTTAGAGGCCAAAACACAATTTATAGTAGTTAGGGAGGAAGGTATACATGTTACTATCTGACAACGCCAGAACGGTCCTAGAGCGACGTTATCTGGCTAAAGTAGACGGAAACGTTGTCGAAACCCCAGAGGACATGTTGCGCAGAGTGGCTAAGAGCGTGGCCCAATTTGAGGACGATCCCCAGTGGGAAGAGCGCTTCTTCGAGGTCATGGACAACCTGGAGTTCTTACCAAACAGCCCCACATTGATGAATGCAGGGCGTGAATTACAGCAATTATCCGCTTGTTTTGTTCTTCCCGTTGAAGACTCCATGGAAGGTATCTTTGAAACGCTGAAAAACACCGCTTTAATCCAGAAGTCTGGAGGTGGAACAGGCTTTAGTTTTTCGCGCCTGCGTCCAAACTCAGATATGGTGAGCACTACGGGCGGAGTAGCCAGTGGACCCGTTTCCTTCATGAAGGCCTATAATGCAACGACAGATGCCATCAAGCAGGGTGGTACAAGGCGCGGGGCCAACATGGGAATCCTACGGGTTGACCATCCAGACATCCTCCAGTTTATTCAGTGCAAGGCGGATCCAGGCGAAGTCACAAACTTCAACATCTCTGTGGCCATCACCGAAGAGTTCATGGAGGCCGTCTTTGCCGGAGAATCCTACAATCTCATTAATCCCCGCTCCAAAGAAGTGGTGGGCGAACTCAATGCCAAAGACGTTTTTGACCTAATTATCGACATGGCCTGGAAGAACGGTGAACCTGGTATCGTCTTCCTTGATCGGATCAATCGTGCCAATCCAACACCCTTGGTTGGCGAAATTGAAGCCACAAACCCCTGCGGAGAACAGCCCTTGCTACCAAATGAAAGCTGCAACCTTGGATCCATTAACCTCGCCAAAATGGCCATCAAAGAAGGCGATGCCTGGACCATTGACTGGGACCGTCTAGAGGAAGTGGTAGAAATCGGGGTTCGTTTCCTCGACGACGTGATTGATGCAAATCTGTATCCCATTCCGGCCATCCAAGAGATGACCTATGCTAACCGCAAGATTGGTCTCGGTGTGATGGGCTTTGCGGATCTATTGATGCGCCTTGGCATTCCCTATAACAGTGAAGAAGGCATTGAACTCGGTCGCGAGCTCATGCGTTTCATTCAGACCAAGGGCCATGCAGCATCCTCCAAGCTTGGCGAAGAGCGGGGATCCTTCCCCAACTACAAGGGCAGCATCTTCGAAAAGACGGGTAGACCCATGAGAAACGCCACTGTCACAACCATCGCCCCAACGGGCACCATTTCCATCATCGCCGGTTGTTCCAGTGGAATCGAGCCCATCTTTGCCCTAGCCTTCACGCGGAATGTCATGGATAACGATCGGCTCATTGAGGTCAACCCTCAGTTCGAAGAGATTCTCAAGGAAGAAGGACTCTACCATCCAGAACTCATTGAAGAAGTAGCCAAACGAGGTAACGTACGAGACTTAGACGCGATTCCAGAGGAACTGCGCAAGATCTTTGTAACCGCCTACGAAACAACACCCGAATGGCATATTCGGATGCAGGCCGCCTTCCAGGAATTCACCGATAACGCGGTCAGCAAGACAGTAAACTTCCCCCAAGAAGCCACGCGAGACGATATTCGCGCCGTCTACGAACTGGCCTACGAACTAGGTTGCAAAGGCGTGACGGTGTATCGCGCCGGCTCGAGGGAAGGCGAAGTCTTGACTGTTGGACATAAGAAAGAGGAAGAAGAAGTAGTTAGGGACGAGGCTCCAACAAGACCAACTCCCCGTAGACGTCCGAGGGTTACTACAGGACAGACAGTGAGGGTGAAGACCGGTTGTGGCTCCTTGTACGTTACGATCAACTCCGATGAACACGGCATTTGTGAAGTGTTCACGACAATTGGGAAAGCAGGGGGTTGCGCAGGTTCCTTCTCCGAAGCCACAGCCAGACTCATTTCCCTTTCTCTCAGGGCAGGCGTAGAACCCCAGCAGGTGGTCAAGCAGCTCAAGGGTATTCGTTGTCCCCATCCCATTTGGCAAGATGGTAGGCAGATCCTCTCTTGTCCCGATGCCATTGCCCATGTCCTGGAGGACTACATTAAGAGCAATGGGGGAGCTACTCCAGCTCCAGCCGCAGCTCTCGAACCTACAGTTTCGCGACCAGCTGAGAACTCCGATCTTGGATCGAGCCTGTTTACAGGGGGCACTTGCCCAGAATGTAGCGGTACGATGGTAGAAGAAAGTGGCTGTGCCACATGTCTAGAATGCGGTTTCAGTCGCTGTAGCTAATGTAGAAAGAATAATCTCCTCCTTCGTTTGCCATGCTAACGGGGGAGGAGATTTTTATGCATAAACCAAGTTTTTTCCTGGTTTGTCTCATTCTGGCACTCGTTCTTCTTGGAGGAACGGCCTTGGCCGAGCGTATGATTGTCATCAACATACCGGCCTTTAGCCTCTACCTCTATGATGACGGATTTCCCATCCGAAGTTATCCCATTAGCATCGGCACAGAACTCAACCCTTCTACGCTTGGGGAAACAACCATCATAAACAAAGTGATCGATCCCACCTACTACCCCCCTGAGGGGCGAACCCCGATCTTGCCAGGACCGGATAACCCTGTAGGTACTCGTTGGCTGGGCTTGGGCTTTCCAGGCTATGGAATTCACGGAACAAACAATCCGGCTTCCATTGGTCACCCAGCATCATCGGGTTGTATTCGCATGAACAATAGCGATGTAGAAGAACTAGCAGATCTGGTTACGGTGGGAACTCCAGTCCATCTCATTTATCAGACTATCGTCTTGGCTGAAGATCCACTCCTGCATACGAGGACAATTACCGTCTACCCTGATGTCTATAGGCGGGGGGGAAGTGAAGAGCAGCTCCATCAAGAACTAGGCAGATCCTCCTGGCACGGCATCCATATGCCTGCTCTCCTCACGCTACTGAGAAACCCAACGGGTGACCCCCAAGCACTCCCCTGGGAGTTGTCCTTATCTTTTAATGGAGAGCTGGTTGCGAAACCTGCCGTAGAGTGGGATGGATCGCTCTTTCTCCCCTTTGACTTGCCCTTCGATCCCAGGAGCGAACTCTCCCAGGCGACAGTCAAATGGGGAGAAGCATACTATCTGCCCCTGGAGCTCTATCTTCAGACTACCGGACTTGGGTATAGCAAAACCCAGGACGAGCTCATCCTCCATAGTCCCATAGGCTATGTGGGCGAGCAAATCCTGGGCAAAGCTCTCATGTTCGAAGGAGAGGTATATCTACGTGCGCTAGAGCCAAGTCGGCAGTTGATGCCAATCCCCATGCAAGTGATTTCTCTCTGGGGCGAGATCTATCAACCGGCGGAAGCCCTCCTGGCGGCGGACTCATTGTCTCAGCTCGAGCTAAAGTGGCCAACAGAGGTTAGTTATTCGTGGTAACACCCTTCAGCCACTCACTTGTTAACAAGCGCTGGGCCAGTTCTACCTGGGCATACTCTAGGAGCTTCTCCCAATCCTGACTCACTGCAGCCTGTAGTAGTTCAGGGGTTACCTGCAGGTAATCGGCTGCTTCTAGTGTGAGCCTTTCCTGCAGCATCATTTGGAGGTTGTCCCAATCTCTCTTTAGCAGGGCATCCGCTTCCCAAGGAGAGACACCTCGATCGATGAGCTGTTCATAGAGCTCATAACTGACCTCTTCACCGAGCTGCTCCCAATCACCGGCAATGATGGCATTAATCTGGGCTGGAGTTAGTACCTCCACCAAGACCTTCGTAGCGTTGTTCAAACCATCCATAAATGCTTTGGCGGTGGAGACATCTTCTAGCTGGACAAGGAGTGCTTGATGTTTTCTGGCCAAAATACTTACCTTCTGGCCTTCTTCCAGCTGTTCATTCTTTGTGACCGCTTCGCGAGTCAACGTACTAGGTCCCACATAGAGAGTTTCGCCTAGGAGGGAGAAGCTGCGTTCTTTAGCACCTTCTGGATCCACTAGCGTAAACTCCTTGCCTCCTTCAGAAACTTCGCCGACCAATCCCTGGACTTCTTCAAGTTCCTGTGCTTGGGCTAGGATGAAGGCAACTTCACTACGGGTGATCAAGCGATAGGGTTCAAAGCGTCCGATCATATGGGTTGGCAAGAGACCGAGTCTGTAGAGGACTTCGACTCCCAAGAACCCAGGATAATCATAGCTTACATCGGCAAAGGAAGGATAAAACTCCTTGGGCACCTCCACCGTTTCCCCGAGGGCAAGGAGATTGGCAATTGCAGCTACAAACTCGCCCCGGGTAACCCCTTCAGCATGTCCCACCAAGAGGTCACTAAGCCAGGCCACTAGGGCCTCTTTTTCTTCTTCGGTCAGGCTAAAGGCTTCGGCAAATAAAGTGAAGGCCTCTTCATGGGTAACACTGGCAGAAGGATTAAAGGTTTCTACCCATAAATCCTCAAAAAGACCCTCGGCTTCCAGGGACAAGATGGCGTCCTTGGCCCAGTTATGAGTGATATCTGAAAAGGCTGCTAGGGCCCTGGCAGCTCCTAGCATAGGGCTGGCCAAAACAAGTAGAATAAGAGCGATGAGCATAAGCTTTGTTGGTCGCATAGGCATACTCCTTTTTTAGACTAAATCTATCTTACACCCCTTCATTCGCCTATTTCAAGGCTAAGCCTTTATGTAATACTCGGCAGAAAGGGCGTCTTTATCCAGTAAAGGCAGGTTTTCACAACTGGGCGTGGAATAGACAAAACAGAAATGGGGGATGACCTGTGGAAAAACGTCTGTTTCTGATTGACGGAAACAGTTTGATAAACCGGGCCTTCTATGCCTTACCGCCCTTGACCAATCCCAGCGGTGAACCTACCAATGCAGTCTATGGTCTGACTCTGATGCTCCTTCGGCTTAAGGAGGACTACAATCCAGACCAGATTTTGGTTACATTTGATGTCTCGGGTCCTACCTTTCGTCATACGGCCTATGAAGACTACAAAGCAACTCGGAAAGGGATGCCTGACGATCTCCGTTCCCAGATTCCGATGATGAAAGAGCTCTTAGATAAACTTGGCATTCGCCGCATTGAACTTGCGGGCTATGAAGCAGATGATCTTCTCGGAACAGTGGCAAAAAAGGGGGAGAAGGAAGGATACGAGGTCTATATTGTCACGGGTGATCGAGATGCCTTCCAACTCATCTCACCCCACATTAAGGTGCTCTTCACAAAACGGGGGATTACCGACACGGAGCTGATGACCGAAGAGACGCTCCGCCAGACCTACGGGTTAACTCCGAGTCAGGTGATTGACTTGAAGGGCCTGATGGGCGATAGTTCCGATAACATTCCAGGCGTACCTGGCATCGGCGAAAAGACAGCCCTTGGGCTTCTGGAACAGTATCATTCCATCGAGGGAGTCTACGAGAACTTAGATGAGCTGAAGGGTAAGCGGAAGGAGAACCTCATCAACTATAAGGGACAAGCCTTTTTGAGTAAGGAACTGGCCACAATCCGCCTCAATGCACCCATTGATGTTGAACTAAGCGAAAAGGCAGAAATGGACACAGAAGCGGTGCGGGCTATGTTTGAAAGGCTCGGCTTTCGGACCCTACTAGAACGTCTACCCGTAACTGGAGAAGAAGCGAGCCCAGCTCATGACGGATGGAACACAGCCTTTACCAAGGTCAAGGAGGACGACCTGGGTGACGTCTTGACCAAGCTTGAAAAGGCTGAAGAAGTCTATCTTTGCCCTGTAAGGGAGAAGAAGCTCCTGTTCTTCCTCGCCCAGGGCGAGGTGTGGGCCATTGAAGAGGCCTCGGTAGAGAAACATCAAGACCGCCTCCGTACCCTTCTTGCGGATAGAGAACTCTATGCTACGTCAGGCAAAGAGCTCCTGCACCTACTTGCAGCGGAAGGCGGAACCCTCGAGTTTTTCGACCTTGAATTGGCTCTGTACTGTCTGGATCCAGAGAAACGTTGGGATCTTGCCTCCCTGTCTCAATACTTCAAGCAGCCCCAAGCCAATATCGAACCAAAAGAGGAAGGCTACTATAGCGTTTACTTAAGGCTTTACCAAGAGATCGCAGGTCTGGTCCAAGAAGAACTGAAAGGTACTGGCCTTTGGAGTCTCTATGCAGATTTAGAGTATCCCTTAGTGACAGCTCTAGCTGAAATGGAGTCCCACGGTATTCTAGTTGATCCTGACAAGCTCGATGAGATTGCAGGGGAGCTTGAGAAAACACTGACGAAACTAACAGATACGATCTACGCTGAGGCAGGAGAAGAGTTTAACATCAATTCTCCCAAGCAGCTTGGGGTCATTCTCTTTGATAAGCTGGGTTTACCTGTTCTGAAACGTACCAAGACCGGCCCCTCTACAAGCGCGGAGGTCTTGGAAGAACTAAGCGATCATCCCATTGTCTCGAGCGTCTTGGAGTATCGGCAGGTGGCGAAACTAAAATCGACCTATACGGATTCGCTGAAGGATCTGATCTCCCCTGAAACCAAGCGCATCCACACGACGTTTAACCAGACAGTAACAGCTACCGGCCGCCTTTCGAGTACCCATCCGAACTTGCAGAATATTCCGGTTCGGACCGAGGAAGGGCGCCGCATCCGGGAAGCCTTTGTGGCCCCGCAAGGTCACGTCCTTTTGATGGCAGACTACTCCCAAATTGAGCTTCGCCTCCTGGCCCATCTCTCAGGTGATCAGGTACTGCAATCTGCCTTTAAGAGCGGTCAGGATATTCATGCCCAAACTGCAGCTGAAGTCTTTGGCTATCCACTCGATCAGGTCACCAAAGAGCAGAGAAATGCGGCCAAGGCCATCAACTTTGGTATTATCTACGGTATCTCTAGCTTCGGTCTTGCCAAGGGTATTAACTTGACCAGGGCTGAGGCCCAAGCGTACATTGATTCCTACTTCTTGCGCTATCCCATGGTTAAATCCTACCTCGATAGCATGGTAGAAAAGGGCAAACGTGATGGGTATGTAGAGACCTTGGCCGGTCGTCGCCGTTACTTGCCCAATCTTAAGAGCCGGAATTTTGCTCTACGGAACTTTGCCGCACGAACGGCCATGAATACACCGATTCAGGGAAGTGCTGCAGATATCATTAAGCTAGCCATGCTCAAAGTATACAGGGCCTTGAAAGATGCCAAACTCCAAAGCCGCCTGCTTTTGCAGGTCCATGACGAGCTTGTCTTGGAAGTACCGGAGTCGGAACTGGATCTGGCTGCTGGCCTTGTGAAGAGGGAGATGGAAGGGGTCTACACCCTAGATGTACCTCTCCTTGTGGGAGTATCTTACGGCCGGAACTGGCGTGACGTGACAAGCTATGAACCAAAGGAGTAGAGTATGCCTGAACTACCTGAAGTAGAAACTGTAAGGCGGAGTCTCTTACCTGTTGTCCTCGAAAAATCCATTGAGAAAGTGGAGATTCCGTATCCGAGGATCCTACAGCACATTACGGTCCAAGACTTCCAGGCTCAGCTGCTGGGTCGACGATTCTTGGATCTGATCCGGCGAGGGAAGTATTTAATCTTTGACCTTGAGGGCGAATTGGAGTTAGTAGCACATCTTCGCATGACTGGAAGGCTAATCTATTATTCCGATTCGGCCATTGGCCGAGCCAAGCATACATCGGCCATCTTTAGCTTTGGATCCCTAGGCGAACTTCGTTTTGAAGACGTGCGAAAATTTGGCACACTGGATCTCGTGAAAGAGGGAGAATACGACCAGATAAAAGGGTTAAAGGAACTTGGAGTGGAACCCCTCTCTAAGGAGTTTACCTGGCAGCTCTTGGCAGAGATGACAAAAGACCGGAGTGCCAAGATCAAAGGGCTACTCCTGGACCAAAGCAAGATCGCTGGACTCGGCAATATCTATGTCGATGAAAGTCTTTTCTTGGCGAAAATTCACCCAGAACGGACTGCCCAGTCTCTAAAGCAGGCGGAGATCAAGCGGCTGCATCGTGCCATTCAAGAGGTCTTAGCCGAGGCCATTGAAGGGCAAGGAACCACGCTCCGTGATTACCGCACTGGGTATGGGAGAGAGGGCTCGTTCCAAAATAAACTGCAGATTTACGGGAAAAAGGGTGAAAAATGTCCCCGTTGTGGAGTAGACTTAGAGCATAAGAAGGTGGCGGGCCGTACCAGTCACTATTGCCCCGCCTGTCAGAGGGAGTAGTTTGATGATTGGAATAACAGGCGGTATCGCGAGTGGTAAGAGTTCGGTAGCAGAGCGTTTACGCTCCCTAGGGGCTGTCGTGATTGATGCCGATCACCTCGCTAGAAGAGCAGTAGAGCCCAACACGCCAGGCTGGGAGAGGGTTCGAGAGGTGTTCCCTGAAGTAATCCAGGAGGACAATACCATCAATCGCCGCCAGCTCGGTCAGATTATCTTCGCTGATGCCGAGAAACGCAGGATTCTAGAGGGGATTATCCATCCTGAGGTTTTATCGATGTTACAAGAAGGTGCCCAGGCTGCAGAGGAGGAAGGAAAGATTGTTTTTGCTGAGGTTCCTCTCCTTTATGAAGCAGGCTGGGATCCTTTGATGGAAGAGGTTTGGGTCGTCTATGTACGGCCAGAGGTTCAAATGGAACGCTTGATGCAGCGGGCTGGGATTTCTCGCCAGGCTGCCGAGGAAATGATGGCAAGTCAAATGTCTTTAGAAGAAAAAGTGAAGCGGGCGGCAGTGGTGATTGACAACAATGGCTCGCTGGCGGAAACCTGGCTACAGGTTGACGCTCTGTGGAAGGAGATCTAAATGACTTTAGCCCTAATTGCCCATGATAAGAAAAAGGAGGCCCTGATTCAGTTCGTCACGAAGCATGTAGAAAGTCTGAGGCAGATGGAACTTGTGGCTACAGGTACAACCGGCCGTATGATTATTGAAGCAACCGGTCTAGATGTGACGACTGTTCTTTCAGGTCCCCTTGGAGGAGACCAGCAAATTGGGGGTATGGTAGCCAGAGGAGATATTCATGCCGTAATTTTCTTTAGGGATCCCCTCACGGCCCAGCCTCATGAACCGGATATTACCGCCTTACTTCGGGTATGTGATGTGCATGATATCCCACTAGCCACGAATGAGGCCACCGCAGAGCTGATCTTGGCTTGCATAACGATGCCACTGGGGGAGTGAGTGTTGGGACGTCTTTCAACCCTAGTTGTGCTTCTGGCCATCGTACTTGTTCTTCTCGGTGCTCCGTTTTTCTTGCGGAGTGCTTTTCCCCTTTATTATGGGGAGGTAATCTCCGCTATTGCAGAACACTATGATCTCGATCCTTTTCTGCTAGCGGCCATGATTCAGGTTGAAAGTGGTTTTCGCCCTGAAGCTGTCTCTCCCAAAGGAGCCAGGGGATTGATGCAGATCATGCCCGAGACAGCAAACTGGTTGGGAAAACATAGTGCTCAATCCATACCGGTTGACGACTTGTTTGATCCCAAGACCAATATTGGGCTAGGTGCTTACTATCTAACCTATCTCTTAGAGCGTTTTCCTACACTGTATGCAGCTCTTGCAGCCTACAATGCAGGACCGACCAATGCCAGACGCTGGCTTGATGAGCGTATCTGGGATGGTTCCTATGAACGGACAGGGCAGATTCCCTATGGGGAAACCCGTTCCTATGTCCGTAAGGTCATAATGATGAAAAACCTCTATACACTGTTGTACAACTAAGAACTCGGTTTTGGAGCATGAAGGGAGTTATCTCAATGGTCAAGCAAATAGAAACCGTGCGCGAAGTAGCAGAATTTACGGTGGAAACCCCAAGGCTCTTCTCCGCTAGTCATGAGGAGATTGCCAGGGGATTGACGACAGACATATACTTTGTGAAAACCAAGGAAATCCTAAAAGGTCTTAACAAAGAGGATACCACAGTTGTGGCGGAGATCTTTGGCCGCCGTCCGGGCATTTTTGCCGGGGCAGAAGAGGCCAAAGTACTACTGAACAACCTAGGGCTTGAGGTCTGGAGTTTAAAGGAGGGAACGCCCTTCGAGGGGAAAGAGGTCGTGATGCGGATTCATGGTCGTTATTCCCAGTTTGGCATCTATGAGACCGCCATCTTAGGTATTCTAGCTAGTTCCAGTGGTTGGGCTACTGCGGCCCATCAGGCCAAGACTGCTGCTGATGGAAGACCGGTTCTTTGTTTTGGCGCTAGGCACTTGCATCCAGCCGTGGCACCAGTGATGGAAAGGGCCGCTGTCTTGGGCGGCGCCGATGGAGCATCCTGCATTCTAGGCGCCAAACTCGCCGGATTAGAGCCCTCTGGAACGGTTCCCCATGCTCTCTTCTTGATTGTCGGAGATACTCTAGAGGCTGCAGAAGCCTACCACGCCTTTATGCCTCCAGATTCGGTTCGCTCCATGCTAGTAGATACCTTTAAGGATGAGGTCGAAGAGAGCTTAAGGCTCGCCGCTTCACCCAAGACTGGACTGGAATCTGTTCGTCTAGATACTCCGAGCGAGCGGGGAGGCGTCACCCCAGGGCTGATTCGGGAGCTACGGGCCAAGTTGGATTTAGCGGGCTATCAGCATATTCGCATCTTTGTCTCGGGGGGTTTAGATCCAGATCGCATTAAGCTCTTGGCTGAGGCGGGTGCTGATGCCTTTGGTGTAGGTAGCTATATATCAGGGGCCTCGGCCATTGACATGACGATGGATATCAAAGAAGTGAATGGACAAGCAGTGGCCAAGCGGGGAAGAATCCCTGGTCTGGCGGAAGCACCAAGATTGGAGCGTATCCTGTAAGCGGTGTATGAGGAGGCCTGGTGACGATGGAACATTCGATCAAAGCCCGAGTAATCGCACTAGCCCAGAAGGATCCCTATCTGACAGTCAAAGACCTAGCACGCGAGGCTGGCACGACGACGCGTTATGTCAGGACCATTCTCTCTGAAGCAAATCTCTCCTTGCACGAGATGCGCAGGCTCTATGCTAGACGACTAGAACGGGGCACGGGGGCGGATACCCAGGACGACGTTGACGTCAAGGCTGAACTGACCATTAAGAAGGTGCTCGGTCGTGAAGTAAGGACTGATATCCGAAGTTGGGATGACCGAGAACTTTTCTTGGCCAGTAGATTACATAGACATGGTTCGCTACTTGGTTACGATCAGTTGCTGACAACCCAAGAGCTGCGCATAGGAGTTGAGAGTGAAAGCCAATCCCTGAGACAACTACTACCCCTAGGCTGCCAAAAGGAACTGGAGGTTGCGGGGCACAAGGCGGAAGTCCTTCCTGCACCGGAAAAGCTCGGCAGAGTCCTCGCCTTAGCCCAAGGTGAACAAGCCCTCCGCTTAACAACCGTTCTCGAGGTTAGGCAAGAACCGATTGCCCTTGAGATTCGGTGATTGGGCTTACATGGTTTGGTGC